>CATKFJ010000410.1 GCA_949747725.1 uncultured bacterium | reverse complement strand
GATATCGCGCATATTGGCAAAGCGCGTTATCCTATCACCCACAACAGTTTTGGAAATTGCGCCGGCGCCGCATGCCATTACGCTTATAGTTTCTTCCATAGTGGTTATGTTGTTTATACATTCGTAGTTTGGCAACGAGAACCCGATATTTTCAAGATTGCCTGACTGACGCTTTTGCCTATATAAATAGTATGGGGTATATCCGTCTAAACTGTTAATAGCATAATCGATCATTTCCCCTACTTCTATATTGCTGTCATCGCTGTAACGTATAGCGCTACCGTTCTTTTTAGAAAGCGAATGCACTGTGATATTGTGCGGCGCAAGCAATTTAATACTATCCGCACTTCTGATGAAATCTTCAACGGTTTCGCCTTGAAGCCCGGCGATAAGGTCACAGTTTATATCAAAACCGCCGCGCTCGATAATTTTATATACATCGTAAAACTGTTCTACCGTATGACCTCTGCCTATCAAATCGAGCGTTTTTTGATTAAGCGTCTGCGGATTGACACAAACCCGAGTAACGCCGTGAGCTTTCATAATATCCGCTTTCTCTTGTGAAATCGTATCTGGTCTACCCGCTTCACACGTATATTCGCAATTACAATTGCCTATTGCGTTGAGCAACTTATTTAATAAAGCATCGTCAAGCGCAGTGGGCGTTCCTCCGCCGATATATACCGATAATATTTCTTTACCAAATAAATGCAAAAAATCGACCGAACGCTTTATTTCATCGCAAAGCAAGTCTATATACAGCCGTGCCTGATCCCTGTTTTTATCGATCGGTGCGGAAACAAACGAACAGTAAGTACAACGCGTCGTACAATACGGGATATGAATGTAAAGATTGCAGTATTTTACGGGGAAATTGACTTTATCCTTTTGCGCCGAAATTATTTGTTTTAAAACGTTCGCGCGCTTATCGCTTATGCGGTAAACACGTTTCATCAAATTGCAAGCTTGTTCTTCGTTTTTTCCGTTATGCAGACACTCGTAAAACAGTTT
>CATKFJ010000409.1 GCA_949747725.1 uncultured bacterium | reverse complement strand
CCTTACTATTAGTCCGCGCTTAAGTATTCGTTTGCCGTTTACTTCTTCCCACTCGTCTTTTGTTTCGCGCATTATTCTCATGGCGTTTGCCGCTACCCTATAATAATCGCGAGCACGGGAAAACTTGTGACCGATATCGCCGTCGGCATATTTATAATCGGTAAGGAATACGTCGGTAAACGCGCTTGCACGCTTTACGCTGTCCGCGGTCTCGTAGCCCGACGTATTGTATATATATCGGTGCTTTTTTTGCGTCAACGCCGCCGCGCGCTCTATAGCGCCCAAAAAGTGCGACGGCGTAACAAGATCTATAGGCAGATCGGTGCTGTCGAACAGTTCGGCAAGCTCGTTGTCGTCGTATTCTTTACCCGTACCGCCGCGGCTTATTTTATAATTCTGACAGTACGTACAGCCGAGTGAACACCCGCCGAAAAAAAGTGCGGTAACTTCGCCCAAACACGGTTCTTCGTAACCGAACAAATGTATCGTTTTTGCGATACGCGCGTACTTACCGCCGCCGCACATGCCTATCTCGCCGTTATCGCGATCGGCATGACAGACTCTGGGACAATCGATACACTTCATCTTAATATGGATTTGAGTACGGCGCGCTTTACCGTAGGAAAACTTAAATCCCCGTCCATCCAAAACGTAAGTAACGGAATTCCTGCGTCGGCGCATATCGCCGCAACTTTGGCGTCGCGCTCCTGTCGATCGGCGCGCAAATGCGATCTGTCGTTAAGCTCGACAAGCAACAGCGGCTCGAATGTGTCGCGGTCAACAAAGCAATAGTCGCACACACGAAAAAGTTCGTTGCGGTACGACGTGTTTGTTTTCTTATCTATAACGTTGAGCAACGCGACTTGAGGCACTACGTCGTATTTGTCGGGAGAAATATCGCGCAACATCAGCAGGAAATTATACTCGGGTCTTGATAGCATTGTTTTTTTGCGCTCGTACTTGGAATTGAGCCGAATTTTCTCTTTGGGCTTATACAACAGCGCAAAAAGACAAAACGCCATGAGCGCGACGCTGACAATGG
>CATKFJ010000408.1 GCA_949747725.1 uncultured bacterium | reverse complement strand
GGGATATCGATATAGCGTTAATGCTTAATGCAAACGGTTTCGATGATGCGGTAAAAAACGATAGTGACGTAGAACTGATAAAAGATGATGCAAGTTATAAAATATATGCTTCCGAGCGTTTAGAAGATTTCTGTAAATTTAAAGAGGGATATTATGTGCGCGGAAAATATATCGTAGGGCGAGGCTTTAGAAAGGGCGGACATACGCTATATCCGTCGTTGTCCGTCAATAGTTGCATGCCTGTTCTCGGAAAAAACAGACTATCGTTTGTTATAGCTAAATGCGATAATAAAATCGTAAACAGCGCCGAGCACGATCTTGTAGACGGGTTATGGAACATGCAAGACAAGTTTATCGGAAAGTTCGAGTCGGTAATTCTCGATTCAAGCGACTATGCGCTTAATTTTATGTATAAATGGTCGTTAAATAAAACGGTCGCTTTATACCGTATCCATATAGGCGAAATGTCGGATATAAAAACCGAGTCTGTATTTTTATACGCGATCAAATATGCGGACCGTGATTTTGTACGGCGACGTATTGTCGAGATATTATCCAAGCAAAATTACGGCGGCGATTTCGGCGAAAACGACGGGGAGAGTTTTTATATAGCTTGCGCTGTTTTTGATTACGTTGAATTTTCTCAGGATTTTGCGTTGTTGGACAAAGCTGTACCATTTATGCCGGTTCTGATCGACGGCGTATCGGTAGCGCGATCGCAACCTGTTTTTGTTCATTGCTTAAAAGCTATTGATGCGTCCGAACGATTTTTATATGCCGACGCGGACGATATAGGGCATGCCGTTTGCCGCGATGCCGCATTGATCGCGTTGTTGCATAAAACGATCGATCTGTGTAAGTCTGTCGATATCAGACGCAAGGCTTACATGCGACTGTTATGCACCGTCGCCGAGCGGTACGAAAGGAATAGATCATGTATAGTACGTCAAGCATATAATGCGCAAAACGGCGTAGACGCTATCGTTTATGCAAGAGCTTTATATTTAACGGGTGAATATGGCAGGGCGTATGACATACTGCGTTTATTCAATCCAATTGAACGCGCAATGCGATCCAAAAGTCTCAAAATAGAATACGGCGATAAGTTTTATCCTATGTTCTACACGGTCGTTACCGAAATGATGCTTGGGATAAAGTACAGCGGTAATAGAATAAACATGTCGCCGAAAATCGATAAAAATGCTCCGACGATTAAATTCGATCTGACGGACGGAGAAAAAATCGCGCATGTTACGGTAGATAACGACAACGTCGGTGAGTGGCGAATGAAGCTCGATACCGTCAGCTATTCCGTCAGTAACATCACTTTGGACGAAAAGGACAAAGCCAATATATTGTTATACCGCAGCGGTAACGATTTTTAACATTATTAAAATAT
>CATKFJ010000407.1 GCA_949747725.1 uncultured bacterium | reverse complement strand
ACTTTTCGGAGGTGTAAAATTATGACAATACTTGTTACCGGCGGCGCCGGATATATCGGGTCGCATACGTGCGTGGAGCTGCTCAATGCCGGACATGATGTAGTCGTTATAGACAACTTTTGCAATTCGTCCGCCGAATCGCTTAGGCGCGTGCAAAAGATAACGGGGAAATCGGTCAAACTGTACAACGGCGACGTGCGCGACGCCAAACTGCTGACCAAAATATTCAAAGATAACGTCATAGACAGCGTTATTCACTTTGCCGGACTTAAAGCGGTGGGCGAAAGCTGTGTGAAACCCATAGAATATTATGACAATAATCTTACGGGTACGCTTGTTTTGCTAAACGCGATGCGCGAAGGCGGTTGCAAAAAGATAGTATTTTCGTCGTCTGCCACCGTGTACGGCACGCCCGAAAAACTTCCGCTCGACGAAACGTGTAAGATAGGCGGAACTACCAATCCTTACGGCACGAGCAAGTATTTTCAAGAAATAATGTTGCGCGACGTGTACGCGTCAGATAACGATTGGACGGTGGTCATATTGCGGTACTTTAATCCCGTAGGCGCGCATGAGAGCGGACTTATTGGCGAGGACCCCAAGGGCATACCTAACAATCTCACGCCGTATATAGCCAAGGTCGCCGTAGGCGAGCTTAAAGAAGTAGGCGTTTTCGGCAATGATTACGATACTCACGACGGCACGGGAGTGCGCGATTACATCCATGTGGTGGATCTTGCGCGCGGACACGTTGCGGCTATAGAAAAAATACGCAATTCGGGCGTTTATACTTATAACCTCGGCACAGGCATAGGATACAGCGTTCTCGACGTGATACACGCGTTCGAAAAGGCGTGCGGTCACAAGCTTGCATATTCCATAAAACCGCGCAGAGCCGGCGATATAGACTCAAACTATGCCGACGCAAGCAAGGCGCTTAAAGAACTCGGTTGGAAAGCGGAACTCGGTATCGACGTAATGTGCGCGTCGTTATGGAAGTGGCAGACAATGAACCCCAAGGGTTACAACGGTTAATACGTTAAGGAGCTTTATGAAAATCGAAAAAGGTAAATTCGAGAATGCCGAAACGGTAACGCTCGGCAATACATCGGGCTTGAATATAAAATTGTGTGCGCTCGGCGCAGGTATTATGAGCATTACGCTTCCCGACAAAAACGGTGAACGGTGCGAAGTAACGCGACTGACGGACAGAGGATACGCGCGCGATTACAACGGTATGACTATCGGCAGAACATCGGGTCGCATAGAGAACGCCACGTTTTCTATAGACGGCAGGACAGCCGTGCTCGAAAAGAACAACAAAGGCGTGGATAATCTTCACGGCGGCGGTACGGGCTTGCATACCAAAGTCTTTACCGTAAAAACCAAAGAGAACGCCGAATATACGGACGTCGTTTTCGATTGTTCGTGCGCGGACGGCGAGGGCGGATATTTCGGTAACGTCGATATAACCGTAACTTACAGAGTGTATGAGAACGAAAACAAATTTGCGATAATGTTCTTCGGCAAGCCCGACAGCAAAACATTGCTTAATCTTACAAACCATGTATATTGGGATATGTCGGGCAACCGTCGGCAGGCTGTAACCGAACAGGACGTGTTTTTGAATGCGCCGCGCGTTGGCGTGCTTGACGAACGGCTTATAGTTAGGGATATAATCGACGTGCCGCCGCAGTTCGATTTTACGCATGCGCATAAGATGGGCGATCATTTAAAAGACGCGTCCGTTCAACGCCATACGTTAGGATACGATCACCCGTTCTTTTTGGCGGAACGCGGACTCGATAAGCTCGCTTGCTCGCTGTATTCGCCGTTAAGCGGATTAAAACTCGAGGTTAGAACAACGTATCCGTGCGTGGTCGTGTTCGGCGATAACTTCGGCGAATACAGGTCGACCTGTTTCGAGTGCCAATACCATCCCGACGGTATCCATGCCTGCCCGAACGATTGCGGAGTGTGTACGCCCGATAAGCCGTACGACGAGGTTATCGAGTATACGTTTTCGGTGGAATAAAATACTCTCTGTATAAATTGTTCGCAGCGACTAACCGATTTTATTGTATTTTCCGAATTGACAATGAATCGGATAGATGTTATAATATACAAAAATTATTCAACTTTTTGGAGGTAATAATCATGGCACACAAAATTTCCGATGAATGCGTAGCATGCGGCGCATGCGCGGCGGCTTGCCCGGTAAATGCGATCAGCGAAGGCGACGGCAAATATGTCGTAGACGCAGACGTTTGCATCGATTGCGGTGCGTGCGAGGGCGAGTGCCCGACCGGCGCTATCACCGAATAATATTCGTCAATAATACAAAAAGAGCGGTAGACCGATACGGTTTACCGCTCTTTTCCTATTATTGATCATCCCGCGCGCCGCACGCCCGATCGATCTGATTTACTGCGAACGAATTTTCTTCACAGTCGTTATCGATCGTCTCGGATGTGTCCGATCCCGTGGATTCCGATTCCGATCCCGAATCGCAAAGCGTTTGTTCGGCGACGTCCGGTACCGTAGCGTTTTGCTTTTTTATGAGTTTGCGAATATTGTAGACGGTAGACGGCATCAAAATAATGTCTGCCGACAACCAGGCGAGCGGATCTGCCGCAGTCAGAGCCAAATACGCGCCGCCCGACGCCATACAGTCGATAGGACCGCCGTTTATGAGCGCCGGCAGAAACATGCATATAACTATTCTCACAACCAACTCGGCTATTCCCGACAGCAACGGAAACAGAGGTTTTTCCAAACCCTGTACGGCGTTGCGCGATATAACGAGAATTCCTAATGCCGGCAGGGTTGGAAGATGCGTCAGCATAAACAGCCGACCGTATTCTATGCTTGCCGCCGATATTTTTTCCGAACTGAGCAATACATACTGATACGCGCCGTTTATGCTTATCAAAAATCCGATAGCGGCGCAAGTCGCGCTTACTATAAGCATAATTATCAATGTTTGAATGTAACCGCTTTTTATTCGGTCGTATTTCTTTGCGCCGAGATTTTGACTTATAAACGGGAGAATAGCCGTGGCAAGCGCGTTGGGGAAAAGCGACATTATATTGGAAACGCGGTTCGCCGAAGCAAATCCGTTTTGCGCCGGCGCGCCCGTTACTATTATGCCGTCGGGAGTTTTGTCAAACGCGACAATGCCGTTTGCAAGCGCGATCAGTCCGAACGCGAGAATAGAAAATTGCAGTCCGAGCGGAATCCCTTGACTCAAGCATTTCAAGTCGTATTTTAAATCCGGCTTGAAGTCCGCCGGTTTGATGCGCAGCACGGGATATTTTTTAAGTGCGAATACAAAACACAGCGCCGCCGATAAAACTTGGGACGCTATTGTCGCTCCCGCGGCGCCTGCTACGCCCCAATCGAACGCCATTATAAAAAGACAGTCGAGCGCTATATTTGTCACGCTTGAAATAACGAGGAAAATCAACGGCGTAAAGGAATCGCCAAGGCTGCGCAGTGTGCTGAACATAAAGTTGTAAAAATACTGCGCGCACATGCCGCCGATTATTACGGTCATATAAGTTTTAGCCGCCGTGTACAGCATGTTGTTTGTTTCCGCACCCGACGGGCTTATGCCTATAAGGGAGAGAATGGGATCGAGCGTAAGCAGTCCCACGGCGATCAATACAACGCAAATTATAGCGCTCAACCTGAGTTGTGTGGCGAACGTCTTTTTTATCGCTTGTTCGTCGCTTTTGCCGATGTTTTCGGATAGCAGAGTGCTCATGCCGGCAGTACAGCCGAATGCGAACTGTAAGAACAAAAAACTTATCGATCCCGTATCGTTCACGCCGGCTACATCGTATGCCGAAAGCGTCTGTCCGCATATAGCTGCGTCCGCGATGCTGTAAATGTTTTGCAATACGTACGAAAAAAATATCGGTATGGAAAAGACGAGTATCGTTTTCCAAATACATCCGTTTGTGAGATCGATCTTTTTTCGCGCGTGTTTATGTAAAAAGTTGATATGCATAATGATCCGTCGGTTATGTTCGTTTAGTTTTGGGTTGCATATATGAGTTTTGGTATGTGACGATTATATCTATGTCTTGTTGGTAATCGCCGAACGTTTTGCCGAAAAGATTGAATCCGCCCACATGCTTTGCGTCGGGCTTGACTTCTATCCTGAACGTGAGCAGATCGTTGTCTATCAGTTTCAAGTCCTCTATGGCGAGTTCGGAAACGCGTTTTTCGTTCAGATACGTGCCGTCGTAACGTATGTCGATGCTGTAAAGCAGACCGTATTGCGAATCGGAGCTTGACATCCATTCGGGATTGAGTTTGCCGCGGTGTTCGCCGAAATCGCCCGTACTCAAAAACGTGCAAGCTTCCAGCCCGTTCACCGAAAACGTAATGTCGCTTTTGCAGTTGTGGTCGTACATAGCCGTTTCGCTGCACAGCTCGAATCTGAAACACAGCGAACGTATTGCGCGCTTGTCGTACAGCGAATTTGGTCCGATAGAGCGCGAACCCGAATAGTTTAGCAACGGCACGGTATATTCCAAATATCCGCGTTTAAGCCAAATATGCCCTGCGTTGAACCGCTCGGGCGAGGAGAACATCGCGGGCGTATCTTCTATAACAAGCACGCCGTCGGGAGTGTTTATGCCGCACGTCGGCTCGGCGCGGTATGCCGTGTAGCTGCCTATCGGCACGTTTATCACCTGCACGTTGTCGGCTACTATAGCGGAATCTCTGTCTAAAAACAGATTGAACATCACGGCGTTAAGCGAAATAAGTTTTTCGTTGCCGCGCTTGTTCGTGCCCGACGTGTAACGCAGTACATTTGCCTCTACAAGCGTCTTTATATGAAAGGAAGCCGTAGATACGGGAATGTTCAGTTTCCAGGCTATTTCGTTCACGCTGAGCGGAAGCTTGGTAACAAGCTTTACTATGTCGCGTCGCGTCTGAACGGACAGCGCCGAGCATACTTTTGCCAGCTCTTCTTCCGTATCGTACAGCGTCAACAGTTTAAGTCGGGAATCGCTTTCCGACATGATGCACCTGCCTTGTGTCGTTTATTTAAGAACATGCAATTTTTATATTATAGTCGCTTGTATTGTAAAAGTCAATTAAAAACGATTAAATAAAAATGGTAAATATATTGCTAATTCCAACAAATATTGGAATTCAAAAAGGCAAATTTTCGTAAATTACAGTTTATATTGACTATTGTAATTTTGTATGCTAATATTATAGTGTATTTGTATGCGTGCATGCCGCGCGTGACAAAATATATTAAGACGGGAGAACGGTGGAGTGCTTCAAGGTATTTGCAAATGGATAAAGCGTGTATGGGTAAATAAAGGCGCGCTTATCGGGTGCAACGCGATGTTGTTTCCTTTTGCAATGCCTTTGATCGCCTGGATAGTTATCTGTCAATGCTATTCGGCGCTTTTGTCGGGCATATCGACGGCGGTAGGCGGCGCGATTGTTCTGATGTTTTTGGGATTGTTGCCTTGCTCGCTGATCTATGCCGTAGGGCTTGCCGGAGCGGTTTGCTGTTATAAAAAGCTGTTTTGGGAAGGCGACGGAGCGATACGCCGCAGTTTCGCGATCGGAATAAAAAAGAACGCGCCCACGTACCTGCTCTGTATTTTTATTATGTGGATATCGGTATCGCTTGCCGTGCTTACGCCCACGTTCTATTCCTATGTGGGCATTGCGTTGCTTGCCGGCGCAGGCAGCGCAGTTGCGGTAATACAGAGCCTTGCGATAATCCCCGTTATGTGTATCGTTATCGTACAGTGCGCTTTTTTCGAAGACAAACTTAAATATAGGTTTGCGAATGCGTTTAAGCTTTATTTTATGCGTCCGTTGCGCACGGTATTGTTTACCGTTTTGAGCGTTCTGCCGTTTGCCGTATGTATGCTGTTGCCGTTTATTGCGCAGTTGGTGTTTTGGGTGCTGTTTATTACGGTGGGCGTTACGTTCGGCATAACGGTCTGTCTCGTAAATATAAAGAATTATTTCGACTTTGTTATGAAACGCGCGGGGGAGAACTGCGCGGAAAATCCGTACGACGAGTGCGAAACGGAAGAGCCGTCGACCGAATATGTAAAAACCGACGGCGGCGAACAGTTAATTTGTAAATCCGGCGGACAACCGCTTACCTGATGGAGGATATTATGAAAGGTAAATTTAGAAATCACATGAAAAAAGTATTTGCGGTTGCTGCCGCGTCGATGCTTACTCTCGGTAGTTTTGCCGCCATCGCATGCGGTGACGGCAGAGACAGCGATCCCAAGAAGTTGACGTTTTGGTTTTGGGGTTCGCCGGCGGAAATAAACGTTTACAATCAGCTTATTCAGCAGTATCAAGACGAGCATCCCGATGTTACGATCGCACCCATCCATTTCGAATCCAATGTGTACATGGATAAATTTGTTGCCGAGCGCAACAAGCCCGACGTCTTCTTTATGCCCGACACCGACTTTTTGACATGGGCGGATGCCGGCGTTATGCTCAATCTTAACGATTACGTGACGGAAGAGGAATTGAATTTGTTGTGGCCGGAAGCGGTAAACGAGTATTATTACAATCCGGAAACGAAAACGCTCGGCAAGTCCGAAGGCGCTCACTTCTACGGTTTCCCCAAAGACCTCGGACCCGTTTGCCTGACCTACAATAAAACGCTGTTGGAACAGCAGATCGCGAGAAATAATCTCGACCGCGACGAAGTTTACGACCTTCTTTCCGCGGACAAAGCCATGACGTGGACGCAGTTCCGAACGCTCCTTAAAGATCTCACAAAAGATCAGGATAAATCGTCGCCGGCGCAGATATACGGTATCCCGTACTACGAAATGGATATCGCAATGTACAGCAACGGCGCCGATTATTTCAAGAACAACGCCGAAACTCATGGCATAGACGATAGGTTTATAGAGGCGGTTGCTTTCAATATTCAGCTTGCTACGGTAGATAAAGTAATGCCGTCGGCGGATATGAGCGGCGGAACGGACGCATACACCAAGTTCTTTAACAGCAGAACGATATTTACGTGGATGGGACCGTGGGATAACGCCGATTTCTGGACTCAAGTAAAGTTCGGATACGACGTGATACCTGCGCCGCGCGGCGATCACGACGATACGCAGTCGGTATCGATGATCGGATCTATGTGCTACGGTGTTTCCGCGGCTATGGCTGCAAAGAATCCGGCAAAAGCTAAAACGGCGATAGATTTCGCAAAATGGTTGAGCATGAGCGAAACGTGCCAGAAAAAATCTATGGAACTCGGACAGCAGGTCCCCAATCTTTTAAGCATGGCGCAGGACTTTATTTCCTCGACATGGGAAGTCGAACCTGCGCACCGTTCGCTGTTTGTGGATATTATAGACGGTAATTCCAACAGCGTGGGCATTTATTCGAGTGAGGCAGAGGATAAAATAAGCGGTAAAACGCGTTCGCTGTATTACACTTACGATTCCACTTGGAAAGACAACCTTATGTCTTACATCGACGACAGAAATCTTTGGAGAGAAACGAGTTATGAAAAGATCAAGTCCGCTCTCGAAGCGTACAAAAACGATCTTCAAGCCGACCTCAACGAGATGAACGAACGGTGGAAGGGTTAATGTTCGATGAACGCGATCGCCAAAAAAACAAAAAAGCATGATATCCATAAGAGCGAGCGGCGTACGGCACAGCTTTTTATAGCGTTGCCCGTGATAGGGTTTTGCGTATTCACGCTGTTGACGCTTATAGCGGTGTTTGCTTTCTCGCTTATGGATTACAATGTGTATCGAGAGGAGTTTGCCTGGTTGGGGTTTAAAAACTTTTCCGACCTGTTTACCAACTCGATATACAGCACGGCGTTTTTCCGCGCGATAGGCAACACGATGTTCTTGCTTTTGGGGATACCCGTCGGCATGATCGTGGGGCTTGCGCTTGCGGCATTGCTTCAGTCGCGCGCGATAAAAAAGTGCAATAAGTTCTTTCAAGTGCTTTTCTATCTGCCGGCTGTCACGAGCGCTGTTGCAATAAACCTTGTGTTCAGATATATATTCAATCCCGAGTACGGATTGATAAACAATTTGTTCAATACGCATATAGCATGGTTTAAAGACCCGTGGCTGCTTAAAATAGCCGTCATAATCAAAAACACATGGGCAGGCATGGGCGGAAATATGATCCTGTGTTTGGCTGCCATGTTGGCTATACCGTCGAGCTATTACGAGGCGGCGGATATAGACGGCGCGTCAAGCTCGAGAAAATTCTTTACCATAACGTTGCCGCTAATAACGCCCACGCTGTTTTATATGCTGATAACGGGCATAATCGGCGGACTTCAATCGTATGCCGACGCTCAGGTCTTCGCTGCCGGCGAAAACGGCGCGCAGACCATTGTATACTTTATTTGGGTGTACGGTATAAAGCAGGGCAAGCAGGGGCTTGCGAGCGCGGCGTCGCTTGTGCTTGCCATATTCATAATGATAGTCACGTTGGTGCAGTTCAAGCTATCCAACAAGTGGGTGTACGAGGACTGATCATGGAAAGATACCGCAATTACAATGCGTCCGCACCGCGGACGGAAAGGAGGCGCCGTATATGAGTCCGTTAAGCAAAGCTTTGACGCCTGCGCAAAAAGCGCGCAAGGCCAAAAGGATAACGTCGAATATACTTGTTTGGATATTGGCGCTCTTTGTTGTGTTCCTCACCGTATTCCCGTATTTTTGGATGGTGCTCACTTCGTTCAAAGATCGTTTGGAAGCGATGGCAATAGAATTTAGGGTATTCCCCGAAGTATTCCATTTCGACAGTTACTATGCGCTCGGCGATCAAGACCCGAGTTTCGCGCGCGCAATGCTCAATACCGTTATCATAGAAATAGCCGTCATTCCCATCGGCACTTTCGTTACGGCGCTTGCGGCGTTTGCGTTTGCCAAAATGCGTCTGCCGCATAAGACGTTTTGGCTGCTGTTCCTTATGAGCGGAATGATGGTGCCGTATGCGGCGCTTATGCTTCCGCAGTATCGCGTATTTTCGCAGATCGGTTGGGTAGGAACGCCTTTGCCGCTTATCATTCCCGGACTGTTCGGCAATATAAGCATGATGTTCTTCTTTATACAGTATATGAAGTCCATTCCGTCGGCGTTGATAGAGGCAGGCAGAGTGGACGGCGCGAGCTGGATGCGCATATTCGTGCAGATAATGCTCCCGTCAATATTCCCGGCGATAGCGGCGCAGGTGGTGTTCTGGTTCCTCGGAATATGGAACGACTATTTCGCACCGTCCATTTATCTGTCGGGTTCGAGCTGGGTAACGTTGCAGGCATTGCTTGCGCTCATCAACGACAATATGCAACGCATGCCCGATTATCCGCTTGTTATGGCAGGCTCGGTGATAAGCAGTATACCTATCATAATAATTTACATCGTTTGCCAA
Organism: uncultured bacterium; assembly: GCA_949747725.1. Taxonomy (GTDB): domain Bacteria; phylum Bacillota; class Clostridia; order Christensenellales; family Pumilibacteraceae; genus Anaerocaecibacter. The sequence continues at coordinate 21,004 of CATKFJ010000407.1, read as the reverse complement.
AAGTATTTCGTTCAGTCGCTTGCGGCGTCCGGCATGAAAGAATAGCCGTAAAATTTTAAAGGAGTAGAAGTACATGAAAAAGAAACTTTTATCCGCTGTGTTGGCGTCGGCGTGCGCGCTGTCGTTATGCGCGTGCGGCAGTGGGCAACCGACTGTTGCGAGCGGAATAGACGTTCCGCCGGCAGGCGCGTCTAACCCGTTTGACTTTGTAGGCAATACGGTCAAGCCCGAAGTCGTGATCGACGGCAGCGACAGCGACGAACTTTGGCAAGGCGCGGACGTTGCGCACGTCGACTTTTCATCATGCAACGTGTCTATACTGCGCAGACCGCAAGCCGTATACGTATATTTTAAAGTTCTCGACGTTACGCCGTACAGCTATGTCAGTCAGGGCGACGCCGACGAAGTAACGTTCAGCGACAGCATAGAGATATATATCGACGCTATGCTCGGCAGAACTACCACGCCCCAAGCTAACTGTTATCAGATAAACCTCGGTCGCGACGGCAGAACGCGTATCATGTCGGGTAGTAACGGCGTGTGGTATCTGTGGGCAGGTATGTATACGTTCGAGGTGCGCGAAGGCTGGAACGACGAGCACGACTATTAGTTCCTCGAAGCTATGATACCCGTAGGACAAATGGGCATCGGCGCAAACGAGGATATAGGTATAGCATTCGGACACGTGGACCGTTCGGTGGACGATAACAGAAACCTCGAAGACTTTTATAAGTGGTACGGAATGGATTATCAACAGACGTTTATCGATCCGCAGAATCCGTCCAAGTACTTGATCTTGCGTCACGACGGCGGTAAGCTGCTTACGGGCGCGGAGTATTTTAAATAAAGCGAAAGCGCAAGGAGTTACAATGAATAAATTTAAACGAATATTAACGGCGGCGTTGTCCGCAGTGTTCGCGTCGTCTGCGCTTGCGCTTACCGCGTGCGGAACAAACGACACAACCTATACACCTATCGACGGAGAAAAATTCACGATGTCCGACATAACCGATTACAAAACTTACGATAACGCCGATTTCAGCGATTACAGCGAGGAAGGCGTTAAAGAAACGGAGAATTTGCCTGCGCAGTGGGATATGTACGGCGCAGGAGATCCGTACGTTTTCCGTTACAACGGCATGTATTATCTTTACGTTTCGACACAGGACGGGCAAACGGGCGTGCGCGCTTGGAAATCACGCGATATGATATCGTGGGAGCAATGCACCGGAACGGGCTTGGCGACGGGCTATGTGTCCGACGACGCTGTAACGACTACGGCGTACGCGCCCGAAGTGTATCACTTTAACGGCAAGTTCTATATGTATACAAGCCCCGGCGGAAACGGACACTATACGCTTATTGCCGACAGTCCCGAAGGCCCGTTCGTTTGCGCGAGCGATAACTACGGCATGAGTATAGACGGGTCGGTGTTCATGGACGACGACGAATCGCTGTACTTCCTGAATGCCGGTACGGGCGGAATATTCATCCGATCGATGGAAAACTATGCCGCGCAACCGGGCAGAGCCATTCAGCTTAAAACGACAAACCTCGGCTGGACGGAAGGTCCGATGCTCATCAAGAAAGACGGCTATTATTATCTGACTTATACAGGCATACACGTAACAAGCCCGGCGTACAGAGTGTCGTATGCGGTGGAGCGCGACGGTAACAAGATAAATAAAGTCGATTCGTTCAACGAGGGCGCGTCCAATCCCATTCTTCTCGAAGTGGATACTCAAAACAACTTTAAAGGTTTGGGACACAGTTCTACGGTACTCGGTCCAGACATGGACAGCTATTATATCGTTTACCACAGCCTTAATTCGCTTACCGCGCACGGACCGTGGCGCAGCATGAATATCGATCGGCTTACTTTCAACGGCGCGCAAATGAGCGTATCCGCGTCCAAGACCGATTCGATCGCCGCCAATCTCCCGGCATTCTATGCGGAAAATACGACGGGCGACAAGTTCGAAACGAGCGGCAATAAGACGCTTTCCGTCCAAAGCACGGGCAGTGTGTTTACTTCCGAATATAACTTTACGGGCAACGGCGTCAAATGTATAGCCGGATATACCGACGACAACAACTATGTATACGTTACCGCCGATTACTCGGCAAAAAATATCAAGCTTGTAAACGTGTCCGGCGGCACGGAAACCGAGATCGCGTCGGGAACGCTCAAAAACGAGTTCGATCCCGGTGTGCTCCATACGGTGCGCATTGCGTACGCCGACGGGAAGTGCGACGTGTATTTCGATAATCTTCGCAAGATCGCAGACGCAAGCGTAACGATGACCGCAGGAAAGATCGGGTACGAGGGCGGCGCGGCGCAGTACACTGCGTTCAGCAACGTGGCGCGCGGCTATTCGGACAGGATAGAACTTAAGCAGTCCGACAGCGCGATCGGCGCGGCGAATTATCTTCCGCAAAACGCGTATGACGGCGTAAATTCCTACAAGCTTGGTTCGGGCTCGGGCGTCGGCGTTGTTGATGTGGATAAAGAAAACTATCCCGACAGCGTTTCTTACGACGGAGCTTATAAGATGACTTTCGCCAATAAGGGCGACTATGCGAGCTATTCGATGTATTTCCGCGAAGCCGGACATTACGGCATAGCCATGACCTACGAGACAAAGTATGCCGGACGCACGGTGGGATTACAGCTTAACGGCGGAGACGTCCAAACCGTAACTCTCCCGTCGGTAACTCTCGATGAGGACGATTATTTGAGCAGTGTCGTAACGGCGCACCTTGCGGCGGAGTTCGACGTTAAAAAAGGCGTAAACGTAATAACCGTGTACGGCGGAGACAGCGAGGTCGCGTTTATATCGTTTACTACGGCGAAAAAAGCTTACGGCGATTGGAAATTCGAAAACGACCTTAAAGAAGTTATCGATACGGGCGTGAACTATACGGCGATGTTCCGCATTACAAGTGACGGACATACGACGCGCAGCGGCAACAGAATGCTCGCCAACTTCGGCGACGGTTCCATAGCAAATTGCGAGATCGAAGTGGAAATGAAATTCCTGTCGAACAATATCTATTCCGCAGGCGTGATCCTCAGATCTAACAGGTACGCAACAAGCAATTACGACGACAACTCGAGTATACAGGGCTATTATATCGGACTCAACGATTCCAATGTGTTCCTCAGCAGATACTATTTTAACTATACGCGCTCTAATGTAAGGTTTACGTCGCACGGACATAGATCGGACTTCCTGTCGCATTGGTTCAAACTGAAGATCAGAATGGAAGGAAACACCGTATCGGTCTCGCTCGACGGTAAGTCGGTATTTACGTTCACCGATCCGCAACCGTTCCTCAACGGGTATGTCGGATTGTACAGCGAAGGCGCCGAAGTAGCTTACAGAAATCTTACTATCAAAGGAATATAAAGGATAAAAATTTATGCAACATACTGCTTCTTACAAACATAATTACCCCCGTCCGCAGCTCGTGAGAGAGGGCTGGACCAATCTTGACGGCAAGTGGGATTTCGCGTTCGACTTCAATAAGACGGGTGAGAGCAAAGGCTATACAAACGGTTTTAAAGCGCAAAAACAAATAACCGTTCCGTACGCTTACCAAGTGCCTGCGAGCGGTATAGGCGATACCGCTTTGTGCGAACAGGTTTGGTATCAAAACGAAATCGAGCTTTCGCCCGAAAAAGGCAAGCGCATAATGCTCCGCCTCGAGGGTTGCGACTACCGCACGCGCGTGTGGATAAACGGCAAGTTTTGCGGCGAGGATACGGGCGGATATCACAGACTGTCGTTCGATCTGACGGACGGCGCGAAAAAAGGTAAAAATACGCTTGTTATATGCGTCAACGACGATTATTCCACGGCGAAACCGCGCGGTAAACAGCGTTGGAAAGACAAGGATTTCGGCTGCTGGTACATAGACACTACGGGTATTTACAAGACGGCATGGCTGGAAACGGTAAGCGAACTGCATATCGAAAAAATCGCGTACGATACCGATATCCGTTCCAAAACGGTAACCGTAAAGACAGTTGTAAACGGCGCGGAAACCGCAGTATCGCCCAAGCTTAAACTTACCGTAAAATACGGCGGAAAAACAGTCGGTACGGCGGAAACCGCAGTAGGCGGAGAAAACGTATCTGCGACCGTTTCGCTCGGCGGCGACGTCATGCTGTGGAATGTAGGCGACGCCAAGCTGTACGACACCGAACTCGAACTGTACGACGGCGATACGCTCGCGGATAGCGTAAAAAGCTATTTCGGTATGCGCGAAATAACGATCGACGGCGGAAGGATACTTCTTAACGGAAAGCCCTTGTATCAAAAGCTCGTGCTCGATCAGGGCTATTGGACCGAAGGCGGACTTACTCCGCCGAACGTCGAAGCGTTTGAAGACGACATAAAGCTCATGCTGTCTATGGGATTCAACGGTTGCCGTAAGCACGAAAAGATAGAAGACGAACGGTTTTTGTACTATGCCGACATATACGGCTATATAACATGGTGCGAAATGCCGTCCATGTACGAGGCGCTTAACGACGAGTCGAAGGCGGTGTTCAAGCGCGAATGGCTTATCGCTGTAAACGAACTCGGCTCGCACCCGTGCATACTCTGTTGGGTGCCTTTCAACGAGAGTTGGGGAATAGAGCATATTTGTACCGATAAATCGGTTCAAGACTTTGTAAACGACACATACTATGCTACAAAGGCGGCAGACAGTACCCGTCCCGTCATCACCAACGACGGTTGGGAACATACCGTTTCGGACATTCTTACCATTCATCACTACACACAGAGCGGCGATATTATGCACGCTTGCTTTGACGAGGTGCAAAAATGTTGCGCCAAAAAGTATGCGGAGCATGACCGAGGCGCGTTTTCGGACGGTTACGAATATAAGGGTCAACCCATAATGATAACCGAGTTTGGCGGAACTGCGTTCGTTAAAGACGCAGTGGACGCAAAATGGGGATACGGCGACGGCGTTAAGAATACCGACGAGTTTATTTCGCGGTTCGGTTCGCTTATCGACGCTATCGACAGGATCCCGTTCATGAACGGTTATTGTTATACTCAGCTTTCCGACGTATATCACGAGGTAAACGGACTTACCGATTTTGCCCGTAACCCCAAGGCGTCGGCGGATGTTATTCGTTCTATACTGACAAAAAGAGGCAGATAGTATTGTCGGTACCGACAAAATAAAACGGAGGGAACTATGATGTTGAAGAAATTACGCAATTGTATTATCGCGCTATTGGCAGTCGTTATGACCGCCGCGGTGTTCGTTGCGTGCGGCGGAAACGACGGCGACGACGATAATCAAACGGTAGTGCCGCCCGATGAGGAAACTACTTGGACGGTTTCCATGGTGGACGGAAAAACGGTAAAAGTAGAAGTGGAAAAAGGTCAACCGATGCCTGCGTCCGCAATACCTACCTATACGCCCAGAAAATCGGGAGAGATATTTTTGGGCTGGTTCGCCGACGGGCAGACTACCGAATTCGATTGGACTGCGCCTATCACGGGTGATATAACGATCAGAGCTAAGTATGAGCCTGTGGATTGGATGAAAGTTACCGCAGGCGTTGCCTATCCGCAGACGGACAAATCGGTCATCATCGGCGGCGGAAGTACGCTGTACACCGTAGGCACGTTCGAAAAGGGTTCGTTCACAGTGGATGTTACGCCCGTAGAGGGCAGCGACTGCGGCGTGGTTTTCGGTGCGACGGTGCCCGAAAGCGGCTTACTGTGGGAAGATACGAGTTATTATACCGCGCTTATAAATAAAGACGGCGTATTATTGTTTGCGACGGTAGCGCCGTGGTCGGAAGTAGTGTCGGGCGTGGAATTGGATAATTTCGATCCGACGCGCACATACAAAATGAAAGTCGCGTACAATAACGGTTACTGTGAAATTTCGATCGACGGTAAAGCTCTTATAAAGACGGAGATAGCCGAGTTTAGCGGCAAAGCCGTTGGTTGCCGTTCGCAATTGGCAGGCGTTAAGTTCGGACAAATGACGTTCGACGCGAACGATCTGCCGTCGCGCAATTTGACGATCGTCGAAAATTACAATGTTCGTAACGGCGAAGTCACGGTCGAGGACGGTGTTATTACGAGCAAAGCTGCAAATACTTTAGCTTTGGTTTATGATACCGAAAACGAAAACAACGTCGTAAATTCCGCCAAAAGACTGTCTTATACGATGACGACCGGCGGAACGGGTGATAACGGTATAGTTTTCGCGCTTTCGGACAACGGTTCCGCAAGCTATTGGGAAGGTATAGGTCAGACATATTATTTCTTCTTTGTAGATGCAGCCGGAAATGCGCGGCTTGCGAAATTGCTCAGTTCCAACGAGCCTTGGAGCGAGTTCGGCGTAGGCATAAACGTCAAAAATTCCGAAAACAAATATAAGCTCGAAGTTTATATCGACGCAAACTCGATCGATTGTTATGTAAACGGCACGCTTGTAAAGTCGGTCGAAGAGGAAAACGGTGCGTTATATACCGGCACGTCGTACGGTATTCGCGCTCAAGCAGCGGGAGTAACTTATACCGAAGACGACGTTTCCGATAAATACGCGGTAACTATAAACGGTGAAACATCCGTTATGAAGTTTGTTTCGGCGGGAACGATATTGGAAAAACCGAACGATCCCCAAAAAGACGGGTTCACGTTTACAGGTTGGTATGCAAACGGTTCTACCGAAGAATACGATTGGGACGCCGAAGTCAACGGCGATATCAAGATCGAAGCAAAATTCGAATTGAATTCCGATACCGAATACTATATCGGTCAGGGCGGCGTGCAAGTAAATACTTATACTTACACGACTACCGCCGACAATACTCTCATGATGTCTACCAGGACGTTCGAGCGCGGTTCGTTTACGGTCACTCTCAAACAGAACGTGGTGAACGATTCGGGCGATAACGATTTCGGCGTTATATTCGGTGTGGACACCGACAGTATGCCGGAAACGAACGCATGGGAAGGCTTTGACTATCTGATAGTTTATATTAACAGGAACGGTACGCTGTTCTTGGCAAACTCCAATCCTTGGAATATATTGGCGTTCTCCGCTACTCTCGAAACCCCTCCTTATAACAGAGCAAGCGAATATAAAATAAAAGTCGTTTACGAGGACGGTTATGTAAGAATATACGCAGGACCTTCCACTTCCGAGCTGTCGCTTGCCATTACTGCGGACGTAGGTCGGCTCAGAGGCAACGGTTTTGGATTCCGCGCTCAGTGTGCCGGAACGGAGTTCGGTAAAGCCATTGCGATCAACGAAAACGAAAAACTCGATTTCGATAAGGTCACCGATCTCGGCGCTTTGACTTCAAGGAACGGCAGCGAAGTCGAAGTTATCGAGGGCGGCTATAAAACAACGAGCGCCGATACGCTCGCCACAAGCAGCGTTGAGATCGTAAACGGCGGATCGATATCCGCAAAGATCAAGACGGGTATTACGGACGGCGATAAGTGCAACGGTATTATTTTTGCCGTACCAACCGACGCGTCCGATAAATTTTGGGAAGAATACAGATATTATTTCTTCTTTATAAATTCCAACGGTCGCGTGCTTTTGACGTCGACGATGCCTTGGACGGAAACATTTAACGCCGCATTGCCGCAGGGCTTCGACGCGGCGGCGGAGCACACGTTAAGAGTGAGCTTTGTAGGACGCAGTATCCAGTGCTATGTCGACGACGTGCTTTATTTCGCGGCGCATGACAGAGACATCGCTTTGGACGGACGCATAAGCGGATATGTAGGTATACGCGCTCAGTCCGCAGGTGTGGAATACACCGATTTCGAGATAGTTAAATACTAAGCTTTTCGGCCGTTTACAAAAGATAAATAAATATAACGGTACGGCAAAACGGCGAGTGTCCTCCTGCTCGCCGTTTTGTGTTGCGTAAAAACCGCACGGCAAATCATATGCCGAAGCGTATCGGTTGATATTTATTCTCGATTGTTGTATAATTTACATTAAATAAGAGCAGGGTATATGAGCAATGTCCGATAAATGGTTTACGATCGATAAAATTGACGATTCGACTTATATCATAAGCGAATATCGCCATTGGGAAGAAACGCACTGTTATCTTTTGATCGGTAGCGAACGCTGTCTTTTGATAGATACGGGGCTCGGTATTTGCAATATCTACGACGAAGTTCGCAAATTGACGGAGATGCCTGTTACCGCCGTCGCGACCCACATACATTGGGATCATATAGGCGGACACAAATATTTTGCCGCAGATTTCTACGCGCATAAAGCCGAACTCGATTGGCTGAACGGCAAATTTCCGCTGTCGATTCAAACAGTACGCGATATGGTAATCGACCGTTGCGATCTGCCCGAAGACTTTGACGTAAGCAAGTATGAGGTGTTTCAAGGCTTGCCGACAAATGTGTTGAACGGCGGTGAGGTGATCGATATAGGCGACAGAAAGATCGAAGTCTTGCATACCCCCGGACATTCGCCGGGACATCTTTGCTTTTGGGAACAGGAGCGCGGCTACATGTTCACGGGCGATTTGATCTACAAAGATACCTTGTTCGCTTATTATCCGTCCACCGATCCCGAAGCGTATTTGCAGTCGCTCGAAACGATAGCCGCATTGTCGTCGAAAAGATTGTTTCCGGCGCACCATTCATTGGATATTCAACCCGAAATAGCGATAAGAATGAGAGACGCGTTCCGTGAACTGAAAGAGCGAGGCAAACTGCATCACGGCGCAGGCACGTTTGGTTACGGCGATTGGGCGGTGTGGTTGTAATTTCGGTGAGTGCGTTTGGGCAAGCGTACGGAATGCATTTAAAGAGCATAATAAAACGGCGCGGCTTATGCCGCGCCGTTTATGGTATTTTGGTTTTATTTGCTGTAAATATTATTTGGATGTTCTTTTCTTTTCGGACTGTTGTTTTTGCGGCGCTGCGTGAGTTTCTTCCGCATGGCAGTCTTCCACTTTGCCGAGGTAGGTGGGCAGTTCCATGCCGTTCATCTTGAACAGTTCGTTAAGCGGCGGTACTGCGCCGAGCATGCCCGAAAGGAAGTTCGCCGTAGTGGGATGACCGTCTTTCATGCTGTCCCAAACGGTTACTTTGTCTATCTTCAGGTTCTTGATAGCGTCGACTTGCATTGCGACAAGGTTTTGGATCTTGTCTGCGATGAGCATCTTTACCGCGTCGTCGCTCTTGCCGCCTGCGGCCTCGATAATCTTTCCGAAACCTTCGGCTTGTTTGGTGAGTATTTCCAATTGACCTTTGGCTTCGGCAACGCGTTTGGCATAAGCGGCGTCCGCTTCGCCTTGCGCGCGGCGGCGGATACGTTCCGCTTCCGCCTCGGCCTCGATCTCGGCTTTTTGTTTTTGGATCTGAGCGTTTACTATGACGTCCGCTTCGAGTGTGGCTTTTTCGCGTTTGGCACGCTCGATCTCGGCTTGCTGTTCGGCTTTATAAGCTTCCTCGTTGGCTTTGGCTTGAGCGATAAACTCGGCGCTTTGCGCAATACGGTTTGATTCCGCTTCCGCTTCGCGCAGTCTTGCGTTGGATTGGCTTATCAATACTTTGGATTTGTTTTCGCCGTCGATAGCTTGCGAGTTTGCCGCGGCTACTTGTATGCGTTCGTCACGGTTGGCGTTCGCTTCGCCTATGGAACCGTCGCGGTGTTTTTCGGCAACCGATTTTTTGGCGTCGTTTATAACTTTTTCCGCCGCTTCTTTACCGAGCGCGTCGATGTAGCCCGATTCGTCGGTGATATCCGTTACGTTAACGTTTATGAGGCGCAGACCTATCTTTTTAAGCTCGCCTTCGACGTTGATGGAAACAGCCTCGAGGAACTTGTCGCGGTCGGTGTTTATTTCTTCGATGTCCATGGTTGCGACTATCAATCTGAGCTGACCGAATATTATGTCCTCGGCAAGACGCTGTATCTCGTTGAGCGGCAGACCGCGCAAACGCTCGGCGGCGTTTTGCATTACGCCCGCTTCGACCGAAATACCTACGGTGAATCGCGACGGAACGTCTATACGGATGTTCTGGCGCGACAACGCGTTTTTAAGATCGACCTGAATGGACATGGGCGTTAGGTCGAGAAAGCTGTACGACTGGATAAACGGCCATATAAACGCCGCGCCGCCGTGAATGCACTTAGCCGAGCGCGCAGTGCCGTCCGGAGCTTTGCCGACTTTACCGTATATGACCATGACTTTATCGGGCGGACATTTTTTGTACCGTGTTGCGACTGTCGCTATGATCAGTATCACGAGTAGAACGAGCACGATAGCGACGGCTACTATGCCGCCGATCGCTCCGTTGGAAAGAGAAGAGAAAGATATTTGCATATTAACACTCCTTTTTGGATTTATTACTGTTTTGTGTTCTCTATGACTATCGAGGGTTTTTTGTATTTTTCTACGAGCAAGACGTTGGCGCCGATATGCCCGATCACTTTTATCTCGGACGATGTAGGGAGCGGTTCTTTGTTGTCCGTTACCGCTTCATATTCGGCATAACGTTCTTGTATGAGTATGTTTATTTTGCCTTTGCCGCTGCGTTCGGGCGGAATCGTAAGATATACCGTGCCGGTCGTTCCTACCGCGTTTAACGGATTCAGGTTGCCGCTGTTCTGCATGCGCTCAAGCCCGAGCATTGCGCCTGCCATAGTGCATGCGGCGGCAAATCCGCACAGTACGGCTATCGGCAGTGCGGCGTACCACGGCAACATATAACACAGCGTATATCCTATCCAGCCGCCGACGGCTATGAATGCTATTATAGATTGCAGGCTGAGCAATCTAAGACCGAAAGCGACTCCGCCGCCGCTCGGCTGATCGCTCGCAAGGTCTGTGGTATCCATATCGGATGCGCCGCTCACCGAACCGCCGTCGAATACCGACGACAGTCCTCCGCCGTCGGACACGTCCGACATACCGCCGCCGCCCGACATATCGCCGTCGAGCATTCCGCCGCCCGATACGTCGCCGTCAAGCATGCCGCCGCTACCGCCGGAAAAGTCCGCGTCGTTGGCTCCGCCTATCAGCATGCATATTATTTGTATTACAAGCACCGCCGATGCGCCGCATGCGATGATAAACATCGCTTGCTGAAAAGCGGACATACTGTTCCACCACATAGTTTACCCGTATCCTCCTGTGTCTATTGGAATTATATCAAAATTGTGTGAGCTTTGTCAATACTTGGTTTATATTATCACACAATATAATTATAATAAGCGCATATAAGGACATTATTACAGCAAGATTAAAATCTCATTAAATCGGCGTTGACATTATTGTTTGTTTGGGATATAATTAAAGCGTGACAGGCAGTATTATAAAAGGGAAACGGATGCTCGCACCCGTCAAAAAAATGCGGCGGCGTTATACGTCCGACGGGTTTCGCACGGTCAATGTGAAGCGGCGGCTACGTCTTGCGTGCTTTATTCTCGGCGCGGTTTGCTGTGCGCTTGCGATCCCTATGCTTGTAATGCTTGCCGTAAGAGATAACGCGCACCTTGCGGAATGGTGGACGCGGAATATTCAGGCAGGCTGGGAAAAAGCGGTCGGCACGATGACCGATATCATGCCGTTTTCGGTGCTTGAATTTTTTATCGTTATCGGCATTTTGCTCGGGTGCTATTTGATAGCGCGATTGTTTATCGATCTTTGCACCGCGAAGTTTAAGCGTATAATAACGGGCGCGCTCGCGCTTGCCGTCGGCGGTTGTTATTTACTGAACCTTTATATCCTGTCGATGGGATTCGGATATTACAGATATCCTATGCCTATTCCGCAGTCGTCTACCGCGTACGACAACGCCGGGGCGATAGAGGCGATAGAGTATTTCCTCGACGACTATAACTATCTTGCAAACACGCTCGAGCGCGACGGCAACGGGTGCGTGGTTTGTCCGTATTCGTTTTCGGAGCTTGCCGAGCTTATGAGAGCGGAGTACGAGCGGCTCGACGACCCGTATTTTTCGGAATATACGCCCAAAGCGAAGCCGGTCGTAAACAGTTGGTATTTATCGGATATGCTTATTACGGGCGTTACATTCCTGCCGTTCGGAGAGGCTACGCTCAATGTGGACGCGCCGCCGTCGGTAGTGACGCTTACAACGGCGCATGAGCTTGCGCATGCCAAGGGCGTTCAGCGCGAGGGCGACGCCAATCTTTTGGCGCGGTATATTTTGCTCACTTCCGATAACGGTTATTTGCGATACTGCGGATATTACGGCGCGTTCAATAATTTTTTGTCGGCGCTGTTACTGACGGGCGATTATAAAAGCTATAATAAGCTGGGCGCGAGTGTAAGTCCGCTTGTAAGCAAAGAACGCGCATACGCTCGGGAGTATTGGAATTCTCAGCCCGATATCATAGGGTCTATCGCGGAGTTTTTCAATAATCTTTACTTACAGTCGAACGGCGTTCAGAACGGCACGGGCAGTTATGACGACGGAAACAAGAGCGAGGTCATTATTCCGACCGATCCCGAAACGGGCGAGCCTGAAAAAGACCCCGAAACGGGCGAAGTGATCCGCATTATCAACTATTCGCAGATACAAAAGATGTTCTTTTGGATATACGAAAACGGTTGACGGACGGTCGAATTTTAAATCGATTTGTGCGGTTGACGTTGTTTCTCATTGACACATATCGTCGGGATGTGGTATCATATAGAAAAATTATTCTCTTTCTATATTATATTCGCAGGTGTACACATGTACGATTATAAGAAAACTATATACGATTCGGCTGTGAAAGTTCTCGAGGGACTGGACGCTGCCGATGTTACAGCGGCGGACGCGTTTTGCGATTATTGCATTCCGTGTTTTAAGTTTGCCAAAATTTTGCGCAAAAGTCCTGCGGCAATAGCGGCGGACGCCGCGGCGGCGCTTAAGATCGACGGCATGAAAGTCGAGGCGCTCAACGGTTATCTGAATTTCACTATCGAGCGCGAAGCGTTTGTAAAAAATGCGTTTTCCCAAGAGCTTAATGCGTATAAGCCGCTCGAGGGGAAGACTGTTTGTATAGATTATTCGTCCGTTAATATCGCCAAGCCGTTTCATATAGGGCATCTTATGACGACCGTTATCGGCGGTTCGCTCTACAAGATTTATAAGGCGTGCGGCGCGAACGCGGTGGGCATAAACCACCTTGGAGATTGGGGTACGCAGTTCGGCAAACTCATTTCGGCATACAGACGTTGGGGTAACGAGGACAGGCTGAACGAACGCGGACTCGACGAGCTATTGGAGCTGTACGTACGGTTTCACAGCGAGGAAGAAAAGGACAACGCGCTTCACGCCGAGGCGCTCGAGTGGTCAAAAAAGATAGAAACGGGCGACGGTTATGCCGTGGGGTTGTTCGATAAGTTTAAGGCTATTACGCTCGAACAGGCGAAAAAGGTTTATGCGCGGCTTAATATCGAGTTCGACAGTTATCTCGGCGAAAGCTTTTACGTGGATAAAGTGGCGGCGGTCGAGCAAAAGCTCAACGCTAAAAACTTGCTTAAAATAAGCGAGGGCGCGGAAGTGGTGGAGCTTGCGGACGATATGCCGCCGGCGCTTATAAGACGCAGCGACGGCGCGTCGTTGTACATCGCGCGCGATCTTGCCGCGGCGTACTACCGTCACGAAAATTATAATTCCGACAAGTGCCTGTATGTTGTGGCGTCGCACCAAGCGTTGCATTTTAAACAGCTTTTTTCGGTGCTTGCGCTTGCCGGCGAGCCGTGGGCGAGCGATATGGTGCATGTCAGTTACGGAATGGTGTCCGTCGAGGGCATGTCGCTGTCTACTCGGCACGGCAATGTTTTGTACCTGAACGACGTGCTCGCCGCGGCTGTGGATAAAGCCGCCGGTATTATCGCGGAGCGCAATCCCGAGCTTGGAAACAGCAGTCGAGTCGCCGAAAGCGTGGGCGTGGGCGCGGTCGTTTTCGACGCGCTGTACGACGGGCGGCTTAAGGATAAGAATTTTTCGTTATCGGACGCGCTTAATTTCGACGGCGAAACAGGACCGTATGTTCAGTATACGCATGCGCGGTGCCGCTCGGTGCTCGGTAAGGCAGGGTACAAACCGAGTAAGATCGAGTACGATATTCTTACAGACGACGCCGCGTATGAGGTGGTTAAGCTGCTCGCCGATTTCGACGAGGTCGTGTATTCGGCGGCGGTCAAATACGAACCGTCGATAGTTTCGCGGCGGTTGGTCAAGATATGTCAGGCGTTTAACAGATTCTACAATGCGGTTAGGATAATGTGCGGCGGAAAAGAGGAGAATGCGCGGCTTGCGCTAACTGCGCGCGTCGCCGATACGCTCAAGTACGGATTGGGACTTGTCCTTTTGGATGCGCCCGAAAAAATGTAACTTACTTCTTTTCGGGAAAAGAAGTAAGCAAGAAAAGCTTGAGTTGTAGTTTACTAACGGTATAAACCTATTCCTTTCTTATATTGGAAAAGAGGTAAGCAAGAAAAGCTTAAATTTAGGTTTACGATTGTAATAAACCGGTTCCGTTCTCATATGGGAAAAGAAGTAAGCAAGAAAAACTTAAGTGGTAGTTTACTAACGGTATAAACCGATTCCGCTCTTATACGGGAAAAGAAGTAAGCAAGAAAAACTTAAGCTTTTATAATGCAAGATTATATTCGATTTTTGGATATGATTTAAAACGTATATCCGTCGTCGCGGCAGCAGTCGTTGTGGCAGCGTGACAAACGCCTATCGGAGAAGACGTTGTTTGTCGATGTGTTGTTCCGTGAATTCATCATCAGGAACATCAATACCAATTGATTTATATTGCCGGTGCCGCCGCCGTTTTCAAGCATTAGTATCAACATCAGCAGATTGAATATTTCGTCTTGCATAGTTTGCCTCCGTGCCGTTCCTGCTGATTATATATATGCGAATTATGTCGAATTCGTTACTCGGCTTTTATGGTGTGTTTTCGGTATAAAAACAGTTACTGCGTCAAGATTCGACATTGACAAACCGATCGTTATATGTTAATATATACACATGAACACTATGTTGTTGGACAGTCTTACTGCGGCTAAGGTGGAAAATAATCTTCCGAGCGCGAACAGTTTGGGCATGTTAGCCGATTTTTTCGACGCGCTGTCCGATGTTACACGGTTAAAGATAGTTTCGGCGCTTGCCGTTTCCACGATGTGCGTTACCGATCTGTCGCGGTTGACCGCTATAAATCAGACTACCGTTTCGCATCAGCTGCGTATACTTAAGTCGGCGCGCATAGTCGACAGTACGCGGCAAGGCAAGGTGTTATTCTATTCCCTTAAAGAAGGTGAAATACCGCGTATCATGAGCGCCGCCGTTGGCGCAGTCATGAACGATTGACTACTATAAGCGATTTGTTTTATAATTTTATAAAAAGGAAAAACATTTATGACGATCACAGAAAAATGGGATGAGGTGCTTGCCGCGGAATACGAAAAACCGTATTTCTCCGCGCTTATGCAGTCGGTCGACCGCGAGTATTCGCGTTACGAGGTATATCCGCCGCGCGATAGGATATTTGCCGCAATGCAACTTGTGGACTACGACGCGGTGCGCGTCGTGATACTCGGTCAGGATCCGTACCACGGCGCGGGTCAAGCAAACGGGCTTGCTTTTGCCGTTAATAAGGGCGTTGATCCGCCGCCCTCACTTTCGAATATCTTTGCCGAGATAAAATCGGATCTCGGTGTCGCGCCCAACGACGATACCACGCTTATAGGCTGGGCAAACCAAGGCGTGCTGTTGCTTAATGCGTCGCTTACGGTGCGCGCCGGCGAGGCGCAGTCGCATAGCTCGCTCGGTTGGCATAACCTTACCGACGCAGTCATAACCGCGCTCAACGCGCACGAAACGCCCGTGGCGTACATTCTGTGGGGAATGAGCGCGCGCGAAAAAATGGCGCTCATCGATAAGCGTAATTTTATCGTAACGTCTGCGCACCCCAGCCCGTTGTCCGCGTATCGCGGCTTTTTCGGGTCAAAGCCGTTTTCCAAAGTCAACGATTGGCTTGTTCATAACGGGCAACAGCCTATACGGTGGCAATGTACCGCGCACTACGAACCTGCCGAGTACTACAAGTATTCGCATAATATAAAAAGAGCGTAATAATAAGTTCGGCGTTATGAATCGAAGCAAAATATCCCTCGAGAGATCGGGGGTTTTTTGATTGTCGAAAGTCAGTTTGCGGATTTTACTGTCGAAAAGTTTTAGTATTGTACTTTTTCGACATTGTCGAATATGCCGATTACCCGTGCTTTTCGACATTGTCGAATCTTTCGGGTATTAAAGATTTTCGACAAACCTGTCTTTTGTTTCGTCGGTGTTGACAAAGCACGGCGCTTTGTGGTATGATAATTACAGTATGGATAACAACAATAAAGTAAACGATAATGAAAATATGCCTGTCGCCGTCGACGGCGACGGTGAGGTAGCGGAAAGGGCAAATGCTCCGGCGCCCGAGGCGTCGCACGAGCTTATACGCGCTCAAACGTGCGCCGAAGTGCAAGAGCCTATAATACGCGAGTATGACGCGGGACAGGAGTACGACGGCATGCGCGGCGGTTTTGCGTCCGTTAAGGGCAATCGCGTGTATCGGTCGGATAATCGGCTTGTTTGGATAGTTCTTGTTGTAATGTGTATTATGTGCATTGCCGTAGGTGTGTGTTCGTCGTTGCTTACGGCGCACTTTATGCGCAAGGGGGAACAGCCGACGTTCATAAACGTAAACGGTGAGATCCAGCAGAACGTGGCGGCGGTGGTTGCCGCGCGCAAACCAAGCGTTGTCGAAATTACCTGCGGAGGTTCGCGCGGCAGCGGTATTGTTATGAAGCGCGACGGCAATAACGTATACGTTATGACCAATGCGCATTTGCTCGAGCAGTATGTTTCTATTAAGCGGAAGCCGGGCGTCAGATTTTACGGTGAGGACACATATTACGAGGCGACTGTAGCAGGCTATGTCGAGTATTACGACGTTGCCGTTTTAGTGATCGCGTACGATACGAAGTATTCCGTTTACGATCTTGACGGCAGCGAGTATTTTTCGCCGAATAACGGTTATGCGGAGGGCGATTACGTGGTGTCGATAGGTAATGCGATGAGCATGGGCATTGCGTCTTACCACGGTATAATATCGCGCGAAAGCGAACTTTTGGAATGTAATAATCTGTTTAACGTCGGCGGCAAAAAGAATGTGCCCGTTACGCGCACTACCGCTGTTATAAATGCGGGGATGAGCGGCGGCGGTGTGTTTGACATGAAAGGGAATCTTGTCGGCATGGGTACGTACCGAATGAGCAATTCGGCAGGCGTAGACGAGGAAGGCGTGACCGACGCGGACGTTGAAGATACCGGATTTTTCGTGCCTATATCCGTGCTTTATCCGATATACAAGAGCATTCTTGCCGACGCAAACGGCGGTGAAGCGAGTGTTTTTCCTCTTACCGTTAAGAAGTCGGATACGTCGCGCATAGGCTGGATAGGATTGCCTATGGGCTTTAATTGCGAATATAAAAACGGCGAGCTTAAAGTCGTTACGCGCGATCAGAATGCGCCGTCCGACAAAGTGCAAGTGGGCGACGTTATTGTTGCGGTAGGCGACTCGGATGTTTCAGATAATATTTGCGACACGATAGGCGCGTTTTTGAGCTATCGCAGAAGTGGCGGAGGCAAGGCGTTGAGATTGACTTTGCTGCGCGACGGCGAGCGTGTTTCCGTAACGTTTGAAGAATACGGCTATGCGGTTTAATGTTAAAAAACTTTGGGTAACGGCGTTCGCAGTTGCGGTGTGCCTGCTGTCCGCCGTGTTTATGAGCGGCTGTTCTTCGCGACCCGTTACGCCCGATATAGCGCCGCATCTTATAGAAACGCCCGAAACTGCGCCGGAACGCGTTATTGACGGCAGAGAGGAACAACGGCTGTCCGCGATAGTCGGAGAGCTTACGCCGACGCAGTACCGTGCGCGCGTCAACGAGTTGTACGCCACGGTGGTTTACGATAAGAAGAAACCGATATTTTGCGACAACGATCCCGTAGAGCCGATATACGTTGCGGCGCGCGCGGTCTTGGACAGATATGTGCTTAACGGTTGGCATTCGGACGATGACGGGGAATATAATATCGTGCATACTATTCATGACTATTTGGCATGCAATGTGGATTACGATTTCGAGCTGTTCGATATGTATAAAAACGGCAACACCGATATAGAAAACAATGCGGCGTTTTATATGGACGGCGTTTTTCTTAACGGCAGGGCGGTATGCGACGGTATAAGTCGGGCGTTCGATTTCCTGTGCGCAATAGACGGTGTGGATAGTTTTAGGGTAACGGGATCTTTTGCTTCTGCGCCGCATGCGTGGAATAAGGTTAAGATAAACGGCGAATGGTTCAATGTGGATGTCACTTCCGATTGCGCTTATTATGTCGGTATGGACGGGACGTATCGCAAACAACTGTCGCACGGGTTTTTCCTGCTGTCCGACGATACGCTCAAACAGTTCGAAAACGGGCATGTTTTCGAGCGTCAGCCGTATGTTGCCCAAAGCGATTATAACTATTACGAGGTCGGTTTTAAGCGCTTGTACGTGAACGGAAAAATGTTTGACGCGGTGATACGCAGTCAGACCAAGCTTAACGAGTTGTTCGAGGCGATCGCGGAAAGCGGCGATATAGGCAAGATAGAAATTATGCTCGATTTCCCGTCAAAGACGCAAGTGAACAGCGTGGATATGTATGTAGACGAGATACGCGAAGCGTACGGGCTTGTAAAATCGGATTTCGATACGTCGAGAGATCTGCCGTATTTCAGATACCCCAACGGCGTTTATTTATTCCTTATTTATAAGTAGATTTAATTGTATAAAATTTAATATACATCTTGAAAAACGCGATCGTCTATGTTATAGTATATATAGGATGGTTGCGTTTTTTGCTTACAGTATTTAGGGGGTGTGTATGTTGAAATTTTCCGATACCGCATGCTTCAAAATGGGGATCGATAATCTGAGAAATTACTTGGTGAAAACCGTAAGCGTTATTATTGTTGCCTCGCTTACTTTGTTAATGATTTCGGTTGCGCAAGTTTTAATTGCTTTTTCCTCGGAAAAAACTTTAGCGAAATTTATCTATAATTACGATATAGATTATATAACTGTCGGTCAAGGCAGACTAAGCTACGGTAACGAATTGAAACCCGATATATTGAAACCGTCCACGTTTGATTATATAGACGGTAATTCCGATTGCATTGTAGATAACGTCATTAAGTCTAAGCAACACATTGCGGATATGGGATTGTCGTTTATAGGCGATGCGTTAGAGCTTGACGATAGATCGTATTATTTGACTACAAAGGGATTGGACAGAGCTTACAACGACAGAAACAGTTATATCGATATAGACGGAAAGAAGATCAAGTTGATCAAAGATCTGCATCCGCCGGAATTTATAATCGGCAAAAAAGTGGACTTCGGATATGCCGGATCGACCGATTATACGGTAGCCGGCGTTGTCGATCTGCTTGAATGCAATCCGCTTATAACGTATTTGTTTCCCGATTATTTTGTGTTGGAAAGTTTCGAGGGATCGCAACCTGACTTTCGAACTTTTAATGTCAGGGAGTTCCCGGAAGTGTATTTGCATTTCGGCGACATTCGGTTTTCGAATGAATTTCAGTACAGCGACAAACTTTCGAATCTTATTTTTTCATCGCGAGGCGGCGGCAAAATAATGACCGAGCAAGGTATGATTTCCGTCGACGATATGGAGCTTGCGGAAAACGAGATAGTACTTACTTACGAAATGTACATGAAACTGTTTACAGTAGAGCCGCCGTGGTCGTATGTGAATACCGACTTGACCGAAGTGCTCAGATATCCCATTTACTTGGGAAAGGTGTTCCCCGTAAAAATATTCGAATCCGGTTCTGAGGAGATGTTGATCGATGTGGGCAACCTTAAGCTTGTCGGGATAGTTTTTGCGTACGACGGATCTATCGATTACCCGTTTCATCGCGATGGTTCGTTTATCCCCGGGTTCGCTACAGGTAAAATTACCGCCGAGAGAATAAGCAAGGCGTTACAATCTCCCAAGTTTTTGATCGAGATAGCAAGTGTAAATAATTTGCAAAAATTTCTTGTAGGGTTACGTCGAAATTACGAAGGGTTTGTTGTGGAAGCCGGTGAGGACGTTAGTGAGAATTACGCGCGTTTTGTATACGAATTCGAACATGAGTTATATATTTACAAAATAATCTTTTTATCGATCGCCGTCGGACTTTCCCTCGTATCGATATTGTTTATTGCCGGATTGATTTCGTCATCTATAGCTTACCGAAAGAGGGAAGTAGAAGTCTTGTCTGCATTCGGAGTACGCAATAGAAATATATGCAAAATATTCATATATGAGATTTTGCCGATAATCGTCGTTACGTTTATTATCGCTTTGACGGCGATACTGATCGGTGTGGCTGTTTTTAACGATATTCTCGGCAGTTATATATTTTTGGATGTATGGCTGTTGCGATTCGATATTATTTCATTTATAATACTGTTGGTTTCTTCAGTGGTATTGCCTATGCTCGCAACATTTTTACCTCTTATAAAGATATTGAGATTAAAGCCAAATAATAATAAGTAGGATAGTAGTTTGCATAATAAAAGCTCTCGGTATCCCGAGAGCTTTTCGTGTAGTATAGAAAATATTATTTTGTTTATTTTTCCAAAAGCGCGCAAAGATCGCCGACCGTTTTGACTTTTTCCATGGCGTCGTCGTCGAGAGTTTTGCCTGTTTCCGATTCGAGATTGAAAACGAGTTCCATTATCGCAAGCGAATCGGCTTTGAGGTCGTCGGCAAACGACGTGTCGCGCGTTATTGTTGCCGGATCGATGGAAAAGTAACTTGCAAGTTCTTTTTGGATTTGTTCGAACATGATTTTCTCCTTAATCAGATATTATTTAAATTTTATCATT
>CATKFJ010000406.1 GCA_949747725.1 uncultured bacterium | reverse complement strand
TTAACTGTCCCGAATTCACAAGTCTTTGTCCCATTACGGGTCAGCCCGGTTTTGCTACGGGTTATATCTCGTATGTGCCGCGCGATAAGATGGTTGAAAGTAAGTCTTTAAAGCTGTATCTTTTCGGGTTCAGAAATCGCGGTGATTTCCACGAAGATTGCGTAAACATAATTATGAACGATCTTATTGATTTGATGGACCCGGCATATATCGAAGTATGGGGTAAGTTTTTGCCTCGCGGAGGAATTTCCATAGACCCCTATTGCAATTACGGACAAAAGGGGACTAAGTGGGAACAGGTAGCCTGGGACAGGCTTTGCCACCACGATATGTATCCCGAAAAGATCGACAACAGATAATAAAAAAGCAAACATGATGTTCGCTTCTACTTTTTCAAGTTCGCTCTTTTTCATTCAATTAGTGGCAAAAATTTTTTCGTTATATTCACTCTTTGAGTAAGAGCAAAGAGGACAATCAAATCCCTTCGTAGCGAGTGTTATCAATGCACGAAAACGGTAATCGCTCGAAAAACAGTATGGTCATTTATGCCTAAGGTTATTAAAAGCTTTAGAGGAAGAAGAAAAATAACCGAAGACTATTCATTGTATAACAAAGACATTGTGAAAAAACGCGTCAATAAACAATACTATTGACGCGTTTTTATTATTCGCTTGTTTATTTTGATACAGACTAATCCTTAGAGAAAAATCATACTGTATTTTTTGAACAGCCAACGGGTTAAAATTTGGCACAAATAAAAGAACACTCTATTGATTTTGGACTCATACGGTTCAAAACTTAATAGAGTGTTCATGTGGTGGAGTGTAGGTGTTGGCGTTTGAACACCGTTTAGTGTATCGTTTACGGCATTTTGCACATCTTCTACGCTAACATCTTCCGTAATTACGTTCTTTCCGCCTCGGATATTGAATAGCACGACTACACGTCCGTCATACACGATGACTTTTTTCACGAGAACGTCTATAATACGCTTTTGAAAATCTTTATCGGTATTATCGATTTTGAGTATGCCTTTTACGAAG
>CATKFJ010000405.1 GCA_949747725.1 uncultured bacterium | reverse complement strand
CATCAGTTCATACGGCGCGTTCGTAAGCGTAGACGGTATCGACTGCTTGGCTCATATCGACCATTTGTCGTATTCGCACATCACGTCGCCCGACGAAGTGCTTGAAATAGGTAAGACGTACGATTTCTTGGTACTCAAAGCCGACCGCGAAAAACAGCGTGTTTCGCTCGGGTACAGAGAATTGCAACCGCATCCGTTCGATAAATGCATGGAAAAACATCCTGTAGGTTCGACGCTTACCGGTAAAGTAATAAGTGTTC
This sequence comes from uncultured bacterium, assembly GCA_949747725.1. Classification (GTDB taxonomy): domain Bacteria; phylum Bacillota; class Clostridia; order Christensenellales; family Pumilibacteraceae; genus Anaerocaecibacter. The sequence continues at coordinate 808 of CATKFJ010000405.1, read as the reverse complement.
TGCCTTACGGTGCATTCGTAGAAATAGAACCCGGTGTAGAGGGCTTGGTTCATGTTTCCGAAGCTGCCGCGGCGTATGTCAAGGATATCAACGAGGTCCTTCATGCCGGAGACGAAGTTACCGTAAAAGTATTGGCTTACGATGACGCTCATCGTAAAACGACGCTCAGTATCCGTGCTTGTCTCGAAGAAGAGAAACCCGTTGCCGCAAAAACCGCAAAAGCGGTCAAAAAGCCTGTCGAGGAAAGCGACGTATATAGTGAGAAATCGGATAACAATGTTTTTGCCAGTTTGCTGAAAAGCGTAGGCGATGACAAAAAAGAAAACTAAGCATTGAATTTCAGATCGCGTGTCGACAGTGTTCGGCACGCGATTTTTTATTAGTTTAACGCTTGTTTTGCATTTCCGCGCCGATCGTTCGGCGCGGTATATAATCCGAAAGGAGGATAACTTATGAAAATTTCGGTTATTTGCCCTTGTTGTGACAAAACGGTTGCTGTCGAACGAACGGCTAAGATTACGTGTCCCGAGTGCGGCAATACGTGCGGTTTTGCCGAACTTCAAAAAAAGCATGCAATCGTGGATACGCGCGCCGAGGCGAAAGAGCTTTTGACGGCACGCGAATATTTTAAAAATGCCGAGTTTACCGCAGCGCAAAAACATTTCGAAAACGTGCGTGCCATAAATAAGAATTCTTATTCGGCACAGTATTTTGTTTCTTTATGCGATATATATCTTCATGAAACGGAAGACGATTTCGACGTTATGAAGAATATTGTAGAGATGTTACGGTCGTCGCTTATAGTTAT
>CATKFJ010000404.1 GCA_949747725.1 uncultured bacterium | reverse complement strand
TTATCGTATCAACCACCATACCCGAAAACCGTTCTACACTGTACTTGACCGCTTTTTTAAGCGACTGTGCTACGGCTTCGATAGACAGACCGTACTTGATGATAACATATAAATCTATAAAAATTCGGTCGCCGTTGGTATATACGTTAACTCCGCGCGACAAACGCTTGCGTTTGAAAAGGTCCGACAGATTGTCGGAAAAGGTTTTGGATACAAGATCGACAATGCCGTAACAGTCCAAAGCGGTATCGGCGGCGACTTGCGCTATCGAATCCTCAGTGACGGTTATTCTGCCGTAGGCATTAGATGTATGAACACTCACGATCTCTCCAAAACAGTTAAGTATATGTACCGTACTCATATATTTTAACCGATTAGCATTTTTTTTGCAAGGGTTTTATCTTAATTTTTTGAAAATTTCACAAAAAAGCGCTTATTTCAGTTGCCAAAAAGACATAAAAGTGGTATATTGTTATAGAAAATTCGTTATTCCCCACGTCAGGAGGTCAAAATCATATGAGCAAAGTATGTTCGGTTTGCGGAAAAGGCAAAGTGGCCGGCAACAATGTAAGCCACTCACACAAAAAGACAAAGCGTACGTTCAACGCCAACGTCCATAAAGTAACAACCGAAGTAGACGGCAAAGTAACGCATGAATATGTTTGCACGCGTTGTTTGCGCACCGCAAAAAAACAAGAAAACGACTGATCAAACCCAAAATAAATTTTAAAACCCGAAGCTCGATGCCTCGGGTTTTTTAGTGTTCGGAATATTTAACTGCTGTTATTGCAGTCACTTGTTACGCTTAAACAATAGAATAAACTTCCCCAGCGCCTTAGGGAGTTTTATACAAACGATCTTCGACATGAGCATACCTCCTTTATTTTTGTATGCTCTTTAGTCAAAGTTTGTCACAAGCTTTTTAACCGCGCAATTCCGCGACTGCCGCCGCCCTATCCTCCGCGCCGAATACCGCATTACCGGCAACGATCACGTCGGCGCCGGCATGCGCTATATCTCGTGCGTTACCGATATTTACGCCGCCGTCGACCTCTATCAACGCATTGGGATTAAGTTCGTTTCTGTACTTGGCGGCAAGCGCTATTCTCTCAAGCGAACCGTCTATAAACTTCTGACCGCCGAATCCGGGAAAAACCGACATTACAAGGATAAGATCGAGTTTATCGACAAACGGTCTGATTTTATCCACAGCCGTGTCGGGATTGATAGCAAGTCCGCACTTGCAACCGGCGTTTTTTATTAAGTCTATAGTTCCGTCTACATCCTTTTCGGCTTCGATATGGAAAGAAACCAAATCGGCGCCCGACTTAACGAATCTCTCGACATAACGCTTCGGCTCGGTTATCATAAGATGCACGTCAAAGAACATATCGGAAAGTTTGCGAAGGTCGCTTATCATTTTGAATCCCAATGTCAGATTGTGTACGAATACCCCGTCCATAACGTCGACGTGTATCCAATCCGCGCCGATATCCTTCATGTTTTTTACTTCACTGCCCATATCGGCAAAATTACCGCTCAATATGGACGGTGCGACCATTACCTTATTCCTACCGTTATTTTATCATACACAAATCGCACCGTCAACAGTTTATCGACAAAAATCCACATTTAAGGTTCGGCGACCGAACTTACCAATTTTCGATAAAGTCCTCGAGAATATCTTTGTATCCTTTTTTTGCACAGTCAGCCGCGGCAACTGCGTCTATCTCGGCATATTTATTGCCGTTAAGCATAACCGATACAGTGCCTTCCTTATCCCCCTCTTTTACGGGCGCACAAATATTCGATATATCGGGTTCGAGCACAAGCTCGGCGGAATCTCCGCATTTTACGAATGCCGAACTGTCCGCACCGGCTACTACGACTATTTTATCCGACTTACCGTTAGCTATTTCGTATTCGCCTATCACATCGCCTTTATGAACCGCATAGACCGTTTTATAATTGGCGAACCCGTAATTAAGCATTTCCGAAACTTCTTTGTTACGCGTCTTTGAGCTTTCGGCGCCTATCGCCACACAGATAAGCCGCGTATCTCCGCGCTTAGCCGTAACGGTTATACATGAGCGAGCCTCGTCGGTATAACCCGTTTTTCCTCCGTCGCACCCCTCATAGAAACGTATAAGTTTATTGGTATTGGTAAGTCCAGTCACGCGTCCGCTCGGGTGTGCAAAGTCGTACATCCATACTTTGGCATAATCGTAAAACCTTTCGTGACACATAAGCTGCTTGAACATGACGGCAACGTCTGCGGCACAACTGTATTGCCCTGATTGAGGTAAGCCCGTGCAATTGACGAAGTTGGTGTTGCCAAGCCCGAGTTCGGCGGCTTTTCCGTTCATTGCGGAAACAAATTCCTCTACGCTACCGTAGAGATATTCGGCAACCGCAACGCATGAATCGTTTGCGGACGCCACTACGATACTTTTAAGCAACTCGTCCAGCTTGTAATCTGCATTTGCATCCAAAAACGCCTGAGATCCGCCCATCGACGCGGCGTTTTCGGAAGCGGTAACTATACTGTCAAACGAAATTCCGCGCTTTTCTATTTCGTCGAAAGCAAGCGTGAGCGTCATTATCTTTACCATGCTCGCTATCTGCAAACGTTCCGTTATGTTCTTTTCAAACACAACGGTGCCCGTCGCGCTGTCAAGCAATATCGCCGCTTTGCTTGTTGTCGCCAAACTTTGCGACGAAGTTTCGGCTTTCGCGGCGCGTGCAACGCCGCCTATAATCGGCATAAAAGCTACAACGGCGGTCAAGACCGCAGCAATGCCTAACAATATCTTTTTATTCATTTCTCCTCCGAAATAAGATTCATACCGATATTTTGTCTTATTTCAAAGGATTTAATTCATGATATATACTAATTGACTATGCCTATCAGCGCCGAACCGAAAAGAGCAAGAGTAAGGGCCTTTACAAGCGTAAATACGGCGATTATCATTATGTATTGCAAAACACAGGAGTAATATTCCCTGATATCCGCTTTGGACGGATAACAACCGCCATTAAGCGAAACAAACGCAAAACACCTGAACGACAACAAACACAGCACGGCAATTTCCATAAGGCAAATCGGTATAAACAGCACAAACAGCATCGGTATAGCCGATACGGAATACACAACGATAATTATGCTTACGTTCATACCGAGAACGTACGATCTGTAAGCGCACGGCACTATCGACAAAAACGCGAGCGGTCTATTAAAAAACATTGACGCACAAAATATGCAATAAACCGACGTAAGCAACAAGTCCAAAAAGAAATACGCCACAATCCCCATATCGCCGCGCAAAAATTTAAATATCATTGCTCCGTTATTCAATATAAAGACGCGCTTATCGGAAACGCCGATACCCACGGCAATACCTATAACAAGAAAAAGCAAACAAATAAGCGCATACAATATCACGGCAAGGCGATTGCGCCTGATCGTATGCGAAAGTCTATAAAGCCAATCCGATATCACAAACGAGCGTTTCATAGTGTAAATCTATGCCGAAAAAAACGCGTTTATTCGTCATTTTAGAACATTATTCGCAATTATATATAATATATGTTCAGTTCAAACAATCGGCATAAACGCCGTAACCTTTGGTAAAATCATTCAGAAATACATGAGTCACCGCTCCAATCACCTTACCGTTCTGAATTATAGGCGATCCGCTCATGCCGCGCACTACACCGCCGGTTTTATCGAGCAGTCTTTTATCGGTCACTCTAAACACCAAGCCTTTTTCCTTTCTGCCCGACTGATGAGATGCTTTGATTATTTCTATATCGAAATACTCGGCGTTTCCGTCTACAGTGGTCTTTATTTTAGCGTCGCCGACGACCACTTCGCTACGGTCTGCCAACGGCAACAATTCACTTTTGTCAAACTCCGCAGTAAATTCGCCGGCTATACCGAAACTGTTATTACATCTTACCGTTCCGTAAACTTTATCCGGTATGAGCGATGCCAATATGGCGCCGGCCTCACCCTTTTTGCCCTGCTTTATCCCTATTACCTTGCATGCGTGAATATGTCCGCCGGCAAACGGTATATGCACATCCGTTTCGCCGTCGTAAATTTCATGACCGAGCGCAGCGTACGAATTATCGGCGCGCACAAAACACACCGTTCCAACACCGTATAACTTATCTTTTATCTTGACGCCCAACCGCAGTTTACCTGTATACGCCTCCGCAATAGGTTTAACTTTTATCTTTATCGGTCTTCCGTCGCGCACGATGTCTATTTCCGTTTCATCATCGGTAAGTATATCCGTTATATCATCCACATCGACAACGCTTTTTCCGCCTATTGTCTTTATAATATCGCCCTTACACAATCCTTCGACATATGCCGTACCGTACTCCGTTTCTACACCAGTAACGTTTTCGACCAATAAACCGCCTACATCCAATGATATTCCGACGGGATATCCGCCGACATAAACCATAGCGTTCGCTGTATCCGCATAAATCTCATAGCTCGGAAAAATCGTACAACATAACAATAAAGCCAATACGGCACACAATATCACACGCAATTTTTTCATACTTTCAATAGTGTTTGCCGCACGCAAAATTATATACTTCTTAAAAATATATTGTAAAACTATACACGCCTATCAGGCGCAAATCTCCGCCTTGAATTTATCGCTCCAATCTTTAAGTTCGGTAGCGCTTTTATCCGATGTCGACGAAACGCCTTTAGTCCCCGAAAGCCGAGAAATTTCACCGATCATGCCTTTACGGTCGAGAGCCGTGACGCGCGTTGCCGTATCCCCGTCCGTTTCGTATTTCTCTATATAGTAATGCCCGTCCGCCATAGCGGCGATCTGCGCCAAATGCGTTACGCATAAAACCTGATGTCCGCGCGAAAGCTCGGCGAGTTTTTTAGCAACGCAAAGCCCTGCGGCGCCGCTTATACCAGTATCGATCTCGTCGAATATCATAGTTTCGATCTTGCTCAGATTACCCGTAATAAGCTTGACGGCAAGCATAAATCTCGACATCTCGCCGCCGGAAATTATTTTAGCAAGCGGTAAAAGCGGTTGCCCCACATTGGGACTCAAATAAAACTCGCATTCGTCAAACCCGACCGCAGTCACATGTTTAACGAAATCGTCTACATTCGGCATATCGTTAAATCTGACCTCAAACGAAGAATTCGCCATACC
>CATKFJ010000403.1 GCA_949747725.1 uncultured bacterium | reverse complement strand
CTTGTAGAATCGTCGAGAATGAGTATTTTGGGCTTTTTAAGAAGCGCTCGCGCTATGCAAAGCCGCTGTTTTTGTCCGCCCGAAACGTTTGCGCCGCCCTGTTCGATATAGGTATCGTAGCCGTTTGGAAATCCTTGAATAAACTCGTCGGCTTGAGCAAGCTTACACGCTTCTATAAGCTCCTCGTCGGTAGCGTTCTCGTTGCCCCAGCGCAAGTTTTCCTTTATCGTGCCGGAAAACAGCTCGTTCTTTTGCAATACGACAGCCACCTGATTGCGCAATGCGGTTAGATCGTAGTCCTTAACGTTAAGTCCGCCCACTTTAACAACGCCTTCGGTTGTATCGTAAAGCCGCGAAATAAGATTTACAAGCGACGTCTTACTCGAACCCGTACCGCCTATTATGCCTATCGTTTCGCCCGATTTTATATGTAGATGGATGTTCTCGAGCACGTTACGTTCTGCCTCAAGCGCGTACTTAAAGCTGACGCCGTCGAAATCGACGGAACCGTCTCGCACTTCGGTAACGGCGTTTTCGGGGCTGCGGAGCGTGCTCTCCTCGTCCAATACCTCGCACACTCTTCGCGCGCTCTCTACCGACATTGTTATCATGGCAAACACCATGGAGAACATGATAAGCGACATGAGTATCTGCATGCCGTAGACTATAAGCTGCGAAACCTCTCCGACGTTTACGACTGTGCCGTTCGTCTTTAGAATATAATACGAACCGATAAACAGTATCGACGAAAGCACGGCGTAAAACGAAAACTGCATAACGGGGTTACTCCAAGCAAGAATACGCTCGGCAACAGTAAAATCGTTTTGAACGTCGGTTGCGGCTCTGTCGAACTTCTGCTTTTCGTAATCCTCGCGAACATACGATTTCACGACGCGCATACCGCGCACGTTCTCCTGAATGGACTCGTTCAGATTATCGTATTTCTTAAACACGCGGTGAAAAAGCGGGATTGCCTTTTTCATTATCAAGAACAAAACAAGCGACAGCGGCGGAATGACGGCGACAAAGATCCAGCCGAGGCTTCCGCCCATTACGAACGTCATTACAAGCG
>CATKFJ010000402.1 GCA_949747725.1 uncultured bacterium | reverse complement strand
GTGCATATCGATAAAGCCCGGAAAAACGAGTTTACCTTCGCAATCGATCACTTCCGCGCCGAAACACTCTATATTCGGCGTGACATGCGTAATTTTACCGCCGTCTATAAGCACATCCGTTTCCTGCATGCCGTCGCTGTTGACGACCGTCGCGTGTCTTAATAAAATCATTATCTATCTCTCCGTTTGACTAATTGGCATTACCGACAAGCAACTGAAGCATAGCCATGCGCACCGCTACGCCGTTATGCACCTGCTCGAGTATAACGCTGTCGTTTCCGTCCGCAACGCATCCGTCGATCTCCGCGCCGCGATTTATGGGCCCCGGGTGCATAACTATATGATCGTCGGAACAAAGCTTGAGCCGCTTTTCCGTTACGCCGTAATATTCGTTATACTCTTCTTTGGAAGAAAAATAAGCTTGTCCCATACGCTCCAACTGCATTCTGAGCGCTATTACCATATCGGCGCCGACGATAGCGCGATCCAGATCGGACTCTACGTCGCAATCGAATCTGTCTATACCTTCGGGCATAAGCGTGTACGGCGCGCAAACCGTGACCTTTGCGCCGAGCATACTGAACAGCAACGCGTCGCTGCGCGCTACGCGCGAATGTTTGACGTCGCCTACTATGACGGCTTTCTTGCCGACAAGACTGCCGAAATGCCGCTGTGCCGTAAGCGCGTCGAGTAACGCTTGCGACGGATGTTCGTTCATGCCGTCGCCTGCGTTTATTACGGACGCCTTAACCGTGTCGGCAAGCAATTGAGGACTGCCTGCGACGGAGTGCCTGATAATAATAACGTCGGTATTCAGCGCATCCAATGTTTTGCCCGTATCGACAAGCGTTTCGCCTTTTTGCACGGACGACGTAGCGACCGAAATACTCATAGTCGACGCGCCCAAATTTTTGGCGGCAAGCTCAAACGAATTACGCGTGCGAGTAGAATTTTCGTAAAACAGCGTAGCGACGGTTTTACCGCGCAACGAATTGCTTTTTTCGCCGCGGTCTATCATTTCGCGCATTACGTCGGCTGTGGATAACAGCTCGTTCACTTCCGAGCGCGAAAGGTCTTTTATTCCGAGAATGTCCTTGCGTTTCATGTGATCTCCTTGTCTTTACGTATAATGTCGGAGCTTATCGAACAGCTCGGAGCGAATTCAAAACGTCCGTGAAATCGGACGGCTCGTCCGCCGTGAACTGTACGCGCTCGCCGCTTCGCGGATGATCGAATGCCAAAAATCTCGAGTGCAACAGCTGACCGTTCACCCCCGAATATTTACCGCCGTAAAGCACGTCGCACGTGATCGGATGATGCATATACGCGGAATGAACGCGTATCTGATGCGTCCTGCCCGTCAACAACTCGAACTCGACGTAACAATTGCTTTTGTACCGTTCGATCACTCTGTACTTCGTAACGGCACGTCTTCCGTCAAACACGACAGCCATTTTGAGTCTGTTCTTTTTATCCCTGCCTATCGGCGCGTCGATAACGCCGCAATCGTCTTTGAGATTACCGTCGAGTATCGCGCGATAAAACTTTTGAACGGTATGCGCGGCAAACTGTGCGCCGAGCGAAGCATGCGCGCTGTCCGTTTTTGCCACAACAATAAGCCCCGTGGTATCTTTATCGAGGCGGTGGACTATTCCCGCGCGCGCCGCGCCGTACATATAGGACAGCGTGCCGAATCTGTACATGAGCGCATTGACGAGCGTACCGCTCTTATTGCCGGCGCCCGGATGCACTACCAAATTGCGTTGTTTATTTATTACGGCTATATCGTCGTCTTCGTAAACGACGTCGAGCGGAATATTTTCCGCAGTTATTTCGTAATTATCGGTTTCGTCCTCGAACGATACTTCATCGCCCGTCTTTACCGTCTGCCCGGCCTTAAAAGCCGTTACGCCGCCGATAGTTACCCTACCGCCGTCGATCAGGTTCTTAATATGCGAACGCGACAGCTCTGTTTCGTCTGTGAGAAAAACATCGAGCCTTACGCCTCCCTCGGTGCAGTACACGGTCGTCATTAAGCGTCGCCGCCTCCGTCGTTATCTTGCGCGATCGAGCCGTCGTCTTGTTCGGTAACCGATCGGACACCGTTGTCGCCGTCAAGCGTTTCCGACTGTTCGGAAGTATTTTCACAGCCGTCGGAACTATCCTCAACATCAGGCGTCTTGTCTTGCGCCTGTGCGCTTTGCTCCTCCCCTCCGTCCGTTTCGGCAACGCCCGTATCGCCGTCCGCACTTTCCAAAGCGATAACGGCTTTCTTTTTAT
>CATKFJ010000401.1 GCA_949747725.1 uncultured bacterium | reverse complement strand
CGTCTATTTCATCATGCGTAGCGGATACGCCTAGCGCCGCCGCCTCGGCTATTGCCGATTTTAGCGCGGCAAAACTTTCCGCAGTATACGCGCTTTCCACAAACTTATCGGCTAAAGCGAGCGTTTTATCAAGCTCAGTCCGCACTCCGGCTGCCGCAACGTACTGTTCCGAAGTAAGCGTAAAATTATCGAACCGTGTATTCTTGAACTGCGAACGCAACCCCACGTTTCCGCCTTCGTAACCGTCGGGCAGTTCGTACGCGAACAAATATTCGTCGCTGTGATCGGTAAACACGAACAAGGTGTTGAATTTTACTACCGCGCGCAAAGTTATGTTACCCGTGCCGTTATAAGGTATAGACGAACTTTCCGTAAGCTTGCCCAAATAACCCGATCGGGCGGAGAAAGTATAAAGCCTTACGGAATAATACCCGTCGTCGGGATTATATTCCACTTGAACGTTATACGCGGTTATCATGTCGGAAGCGTGCTTCACTTCGGTCGCGAGCAAGTACAGCCCTGCATTTATGTTGCCGAACGAAACCAAATCAACGCTGACATCGAACTCTTTGAGCGCGCCCGTCTGGTCGAGCATTATCTTATACTCCGCTCTGTCGTCAACGGTAAGCATGCCGTTACTTACCGTCACGCCCGCGCCGAGCGAATTGTACGAAACAAAACCGTGACTGTCGTCGAATCCCCAAATGCGCTTTTCGCCGTCGATATCGAACATGTCGGGATTGAAGGACAACGTTACCGTCGCGTCGTCTATATAAACTATCTGATCTTCATCGCCCTCGTGCATTACGCCGAGCTGAACCGTCGTTCCCTTGCTTACGTACAACGCAAGTTTAACGGGCGCAAAACTTTCGCTTGCCGCTATCGCCTGTTCGGCTATTATTTCGCCGCTTACCGCGCTGCGCGCAAACAGTTTCGCGTTGCCCGATATGAGTTTCGCGTTAATCGCGAATTCGTTCGATCCCACCGTAAGATGCAAGCCTTGGTACAGCTCGCCGTTGCCTTTTATATACCCTGCGTAATCGCCGACCGTAAGAGTAGTCGTCGTGTTTATGACCGTCGTCT
>CATKFJ010000400.1 GCA_949747725.1 uncultured bacterium | reverse complement strand
GCTGTAATCGTAAAAGAATTCGAACGCCTTTTGTTTGTTCACCGAATACGTATCGTTGAACAGATCGTTTATCTCGGACGGTTTGAGCATGATGCAATCGAGTATATCGGCTTTGAGCGCCGCCGCGCCGTTCATGTCCGTTACTTTGTTCTCGATCGCGTACGCTATCAACGGCTCGACAAGCGCGTTGGGATTAGCGGCGGCATCTACGTCTTCCTCAGCCTCTACCGGCGAATACTCGCTTATTTTAAGCAAGCCGCACAACCGCCGCGCCGCTTGACCGCAATCAAGCTCGTCGAGCAGAAGATTATTCTGCGCATAAGCCAAAAGATTGGATATTTCCTGATCTAACATGATAAATTTCTCCTTGTTACCTGTTTCTAATTAAAATAATGATTGCCGCTCTGCGGTCTGACTATATCGACCAAAGAGCTTGTATCGAACTCCGTCCACGGAAATTCCTGCGGCGGAAGCGCAATAAACTTCATTTTATCGCCCGTAACGGGATGTGAAAAAACAAGCTTGTACGCCCATAACGCAAGGTGCGGACTTTTTATAAGCTTGTCGCCGGCATACCTGAAATCGCCTACTATCGGCGAACCGAGCGCTTTTAACTGAACACGCGCCTGATGACTGCGCCCCGTAAGAAGTTTAAGTTCCACAAGCGCGATCCCGTCGCGATCGTCCTTTATGGCGATCTCAGATACCGCTTTCTTCGCGCCTTCGAGCGTAGACGGCGCAACGACAACGGTATTGGCTTTTAAGTCCTTAACCAGATAATGCTCGATCCTGCCGGTACGCGTCGGCTTTCCGCTCGTAACGGCAAGATACGATTTTTCGAAATCCCCGTCGTCGGACTTAATCTGTTCGCACAGCCGCGCAGCCGCCTTGCTCGTCTTTGCAAAAACCATTATGCCGCCCGTGGGGCGGTCGAGCCTATGCACAAGCCCGAGATATGCGTCGCCCTTTTTATCGTACTTTTTAACAAGATATTCCTTGAGCTCGGTCAACAGATCCTTATCGCCGCTCGAATCGGCTTGTGGAGGTATGTTCTGCGGCCTCCACAACCCAAGCAAATGAATGTCCTCG
>CATKFJ010000399.1 GCA_949747725.1 uncultured bacterium | reverse complement strand
TGTGCTCTTCCGATCTGGTATTCGCACAAAGGACGAATATGCCGGATACGATAACTATTACGTAGTGGAAAATACGTATAGGGACGGCAGCGAAACCAAAACCACCGCGTACCTTTCCACTTATGACGGAGATAAGACAAACGCCTATACTTACGCAAGCTCTATCGGTTATGCCCAAGACAGCAGCGGCACGGTAGTCCTTTCGAATACCTCGAGCAATATAAAGAGCGCGTCGGGTACGGAAGACGGAACAAAAGCCGGCGCCAATTCGGGCGTTGCGTTCGATCGATCCAAATTGGACGATAACGCTTACACGGAGGGCGCATATATTTACCCCGAAGTCATAGAAGTTCCGGCGGATTCGACGAATGTAAACGATTACGGCAAGACCGTTTATGTTCCCATGAGTTTCTTCGGACAGCTCGACAACCTTATTTCGATCGCGCCCGACGGAACGGTCGTTTATCCTCAAGAATACGTAGGATACGATAAGGGCAGCAATAACGCAACGTTTGTCAGAGGTTCGTTTGCCGATATTCGGTCGGCGCTTGTTCTTACGGACGGCGTAGGGGAATGGCGCGGCGACAACATCAATTCCAACCCTTATATTACGATAGACGCGTTTGATTTCCTTAATCCCGACAATAACAGCAAGAACGGCGATCGTACGGTATTGCTTAACGACAGAAACCGTCCTTATTTCAATAACAGACTTGCCGCGCGTACGGTATTTATCGACGAGGACGGAACGAACGACGTTCTTAACAATCTGTATCTTAACAATAACAACCATAACAGCTTTGTCGGCGACGGCAGGATCATGTATCTCGAGGAGCAGGCGGAAAAACTTCAAGAACATAATTTCGGCTTGACCTTCAATAAAAAGAACGTGCGTACGGGCGTGCGCGATCTTACGCTTACCATAGAGTTGTCTAAATCGGCAGGCGTAACCAACAGCGCGGCGAACGACAACGATAAGCGCACCGTTTCGGTAAAGATCCATGTGGAAAACGCCAAACTCGATTTGTCCGCAAAGGTTGATGCGACGGATAACAGCGTTCTTCAATACGATGCCGTCAATAATACTTATTATGCGGAAATAAGCATGGAAACGGCAAAATCGCAGTCGTTCATGCTTGTGCGTCGCGGTGACGACGGAACAGTCGAAACGGGCAATACCACATATTCTACCGCACATAAAATAGCGTATACCGATTTCGACTACCTTAACGCTTACGATACTTCATACCGTGACAGCGCGTATTTCTATGCCGATTCGTTCGAACGGTTGGGGAGTTGGTTGTCGGGTAGCGGCGCTTACGAGCGTGCCGCGGATTACGCCGACGGCGTTTACACCAATGTTAATTC
>CATKFJ010000398.1 GCA_949747725.1 uncultured bacterium | reverse complement strand
TTTGTTTTCGTATACTTTTCGGTCGTCGGTTCCGACGGATTATACCCGTGCGCTTTTGCGTACACTTCTACTTCTATTTCGCCGGTATACGCTCTCAAGTCCACGCGCGTTTGCGTTGACGGTACTTCCGTTATCCGTCCACCGTTTATCCTTACCGCATACGCCGTCGCATTTTCCACCGACGTCCAGCTCATGCTCCCGTCGGTCTCGTTATACTTATACCCTTCTACTTCTCCGAGCTTCGCTATATGCGTATACGCTCTGCCGTTGCTCCGCGCATACCCTTCCGCGTCCGCATACACCGTGAACTCGATCCCGTCCGCTTTCATTTCGCAACTGTCGAAGTCATAGCTTACGCTGTTCCCGTTGTCTATTAGCGTATGCTTATGCCCCGTTTCGCCGCACTTTATTGCTATGTAGTAATTCGTTGCGTTCCTTACCGCCCCGTAGTGCAGTACATGATTGTCCTCTATATATATCTTGCTTACGTCGTCTATCCCTTTATTCTTGTAGTATACTTTATACTCCTTTTCTTCTTTCTCCAACGTTATTACGTAATCGCCTGCCGGCGCGCTCCCGAAGTTTACTTCTATGCTCGGGTTTGTCGTTGCGCCTATCGTCCGCTCTATTGTATTAAACCCTGTCGGGCCTTCTACTTTTATCTTGACCGTGCCGTTCTGTCTGTCCCAGCTTATCCCGGTTTCCGTCACGTCTATAGTCGGTATGTTTTCACCCTCTTTTTCCCATACCGCGTACGCCGTCGTTTCCGTATATAGCTTCGTTTCTTCTCTTAATCTGTACGACAGTCGTTCCCTGTCGTTATACTGACTTATCCACCACCCCTTGAACGTATACCCGTCTCTTGTCGGTATTTCCGTTTCGAACACTCTGTTATCTATTGTTGTTTTCGTTTTTTCCTTTACTTCTCCGCCGTTGCCGTCGAACGTTATTTCGTACTCGTCCGTTCCCGCTACCGCCCATTTCGCGTACAGCGTTATATCCCCTGTTACTCGGTCTTTGCCGAACGCGAAAGCTGTGGTACAGCTTTCGTCCTTATACCACCCGTCGAATCCTCTGTTCGCGTACGTCGGGTTTGCCGGCTTTTCTATTGTCCGTCCGTTTATTACTTTACTCGGCGCTACCGCGCTGCCGCCGTTGCTCTCGTACGTTACCGTATACTCGATCTTGCGCAGGAACGTATACTCCGCGCCCCCGTACTCTATCTTTACGCTGCCCTCGCCGTACGTGCCTTTTACCGTTACGTCGCTCAGCTCAAGCGTTATTTCGCCGGTTTCTTTCAGCGTATACGTTCCGCTCTTTTCGCTGTCTATTCTCAGCGTTGCTTTACATCCCTCGCTCAGCGTAAGGCCGTACTCTTCGCCGCTTGCTCCGTCGCTGTAGTACTCCCCTACTTCCGCGCCGCTTACGTTGTTGTCCGGCTCGCTGTTGCTGCCGCCGCAGCCGAGCATGACTGTGCCTATTATGCTTAGCACTGTTACGATCAGCGTTGTCAGTATTCTTTTCTTCATTGCCTTATTTTACCTCCGTTTTGGGGATTTAAAAAAAGGACAGCGTAATAATCGCACTGTCCTCATTGACATTTTTTTACTTTATTCGGTTTAAAAAAGTATACCATACCCCTCCCC
>CATKFJ010000397.1 GCA_949747725.1 uncultured bacterium | reverse complement strand
CGATATAGCCGGAGAAAGCCCGTCGATACTGTCTACGTCGGGTTTATCCATTTGTCCCAAAAACATACGCGCGTACGACGAAAGCGATTCTACGTATCTGCGCTGTCCCTCCGCAAATATCGTATCGAATGCAAGCGACGTTTTGCCGCTGCCCGACACGCCCGTAAAAACGACAAGCTTGGTTGTCGGTACTGTAATATTGACGTTTTTAAGGTTGTGCGCACGCGCGCCTTTTACGATTATTTCGTTATTCATATCTTCCATTTTTTCTCTCCGTATGCTGCTTTTGTATCAGTCTTTCTGGTTTGATTTTTGCCTTGTCGCGCGGCTTTTAGCCATATCGCGTTGAAGTTCTTTCAACTCGGCAATTTTGTCGCGATAAGTGATAGCCGATTCGAAATCGAGTTCTTTGCTTGCCTGCGCCATCATAGCCCTGAGTCTGTCAAGTTCTTTTCCGATATCTTTCAATTCTACAGACGGGCGCTTGCTCGTTATTTCTATAGTATTCTTAATAGGTTTTATGATCGTTTTCGGCGTTATACCGTGTTCGGCATTGTAACGCATCTGTATATCGCGCCGCGCCTGCGTTTCGTCGATAGCGCGCCGCATAGAACCGGTTATAACGTCCCCGTACATGATCACTCGGCTTTCGCTGTTTCGCGCAGCCCTGCCTATCGTCTGTATCAGCGACGTTTCGGAGCGCAGGAATCCTTCCTTGTCGGCGTCCAAAATCGCTACCAATTGAACCTCGGGTATATCCAAGCCTTCGCGCAAAAGATTTATACCGACCACAACGTCATAATCGCCGCGACGCAGGCTGTTTACTATAGTCACGCGCTCCATGGTATCGATATCGCTGTGCAAATACTTGACCTTTACGCCCTGTTCGGCAAGATAATCGGAAAGGTTTTCAGACATGCGTTTGGTAAGCGTCGTAACGAGCACCCGTCCCCCGACCGACGTTGTATCCTTTATCTCCGTAAGAAGATCGTCGATCTGACCTTTAGTGGGCTTTACGGTAACGGGCGGATCGACAAGTCCCGTAGGTCGGATTATCTGCGGAGTGAATCTTCCTCCGGCAAGCTCGAGCTCAT
>CATKFJ010000396.1 GCA_949747725.1 uncultured bacterium | reverse complement strand
TTTTCTTAGAGCACGTTACTCGTTATGAGGCCAGAGCCGGTTGGAAGTTCGACTGTTCGGAGACGCTTGCAAACCGTATGGCTGTTCAAGCTTATCCGTAAGCATTTGCGAATCGAAATAACGCGTCAGCTCGCCGTGCTGAGCTATGGATATAACGCCCGTTTCCTCCGACACGATTATCGTAAGCACGTTATAGTTTTCGCTTACGCCTATTCCGGCTCTGTGCCGCGTGCCGAGTTCCTTATCTATCGCGTTAGACTGCGAAAGCGGAAGGAAACAGCCTGCCGCAACAATACGATTGCCGCGCACGAACACTGCGCCGTCGTGAAGCGGAGCCTTTGTGTTGAATATACTTTCGAGCAATGCGCAAGAAAGCACCGCATCGAGCTTGGTACCGGAATCTATGATATGCTCGGGCATATTCTGCGTGGAAATTATTATAAGCGCACCCACATTCTTTTTCGACATATTCTGGGTAGCTCGCACTATATCGTTTATGGCGGCATGCAATTCCTCATCCGATATATCGTATGCCGTAGTGTACGCATCATGCGTGTCGCGCGGCGACGCGAGTTTTAACAAACCGCGCCGAGTTTCTTGCGGAAACAACAACAGCACCGCCGCGATCACTATTACTATGCTGTATTTGAGCAACGTTCCTATTACCGACAGCCCCAAATAATCGGACGAAAGAACTATCCCGATCGCAACAAACGCAAGGATAATAAACGCCAAACGTTTGGCGTTATTCTTTTGAAGAAAGACGATCATTCCGTATATGACGAACGCAGTCAGAACAATATCCAACGCGCACGCCCACGGCGCCGCCAGCATCTTGTCGTAGATCCTTTCGAAGAACTCCATAGCATGCACACCCTATCTTTATACATATATATTATACAATATTGCCGTTTTGTTTTCAATAGTTTTGAATGTGATTTTTATTATTTATTGAATTTTTTTCTATTTCTCGGCATGCCTATAAGTTTTTACACTATCGCAAAAACGCTTACGCATAAAAATATAGATAAATATAGCATAACAATTTGTATAATACTTTTATAAAAGCACTTGATTTTTTTTTAATTATGATATATACTATATGTTAGATTGCTATACGAGAGGGTTTAAATGGCAAAGAAAGACAAAAAGCCCGATAAAGTCGAAAAGACAAAACCACCCAAAGCAGAAAAACCGGGCAAGGAAAAAAAGAATAAGAAAAAGGGTGCGG
>CATKFJ010000395.1 GCA_949747725.1 uncultured bacterium | reverse complement strand
GCTCAGTCGGACCACCATGTTAGGTAGGTTCGCAACAAGCGAAACACACCAAAGAAAAAAAGCAAAAGACACACATGCTGTTATGGCTCAGTCGGTAGAGCACCACCTTGGTAAGGTGGAGGTCCCGGGTTCGAATCCCGGTAACAGCTCCACTAAGCAAATACACCGAAAGAGATTGACAAAGCATTGTAATAATGTTATACTGAATTTCGGTGAATGCGGAAATGGCTCAATGGTAGAGCAGTAGCTTCCCAAGCTGAAGGTTGCGGGTTCGATTCCCGTTTTCCGCTCCAAACGGAAACGGAACGCCGCCGTTTCCGAACAACGAGGTGTAGCGCAGTTGGCTAGCGCGCATGGTTAGGGACCATGAGGCCGCGAGTTCGAGTCTCGCCACTTCGACCAAGATAAAAAGTCGACATTTTCTCGCAAAAAGGAGAGTGTCGACTTTTCATAATGCAAAAAACATGTTATAATGATTTGGCAAGGAGCAAAATAGTGAATTATACGAAGCAAGTAAGAGAATATTGCGAACAGCATAACAATTCTTTGATAGATATTTCTATTGTGCGAGATAGTGTGTTTAAGGATATTCCGTATAAAACATTGCTCAAAATATTTAACCGTCTTGAAGATGAGGGAATAGTACATACGGTATCAAAAGGTTTGTATTGCGTAGGTAACAAGACGGTTAATAACAAGAAGATAATCTCTCAATATGTTAGTAGCGGCAGGGGAATGATTGTAGGCTATGGATTATTCAATAGTATCGGACTTACCATTTATAAGGATGATAAAATAGAAATCTATACCAAAGCAATAGTAAGCAAGCAAAAGGTGATTGGCAATTTTATATTGAAGCGTGTTGATTTGGAATTTACCGACGAAATAGTTGATTTAATATCTTTGCTTGAAATACTTGACGTCGGATTCAGCATGCATGGAGCCGATGTTTTATCGTACAAGAGAACGACCGAATTGTTGGCACAATCATATAGTGATGAGAATTTCGGAAAAGTGATTAAAGCTGTCCGCTATATGTGTTCTACGGTATTAAAGTTAAGCGGGCTTTTAGCGCGGCTAAATATAGAAAATTCGTGTTTGGAAATTTATCAAGAAAAATAGTTATGATTTTATGGGCTTGACAAGGTGTGTTATAATAGAAGTGAGGGAAAGATTGTGCCCTTATTGAAACGGAATCTTAACGGTTTCCGTTTTTTGTTGCCCAAAAAGGAGGTAATTATGGGAACAGAAGTAAGACACATTGACAAAACAAAAGGAGGAATGGTATAATGGGTGCAGGCGGAATACCGAGCGGCGGAGTTTCAAAAAGATATGGACGGGTATGCAGTCTGCCTCGATTCGGCGTAAAGCCAAATTCACGAATAGATTTGTATAATGCAAGCGGGGTGCGAATACAAAGTCGTTGGTACGATCATAACGGAATAGCGTTTAGAAACAGAGATTATACCGAAACCGAGTACGGTATTCACGATCATTTATGGTCGACATATACCGAAACGTATATTGACGAGAATGGCACTGTAAAAGCTCATATAAAACGCAGCGTGGAACATTTGTCGTCAGATTACATAAATTATCCGAGTGAGGAGTGAACAAAATGGAAAAGAAATATAATCCTATGGAATATAACAACGCAATTAAGTGTGAGGTGTGTGGTAATCTTACTTTTGCGGATGATTACGGCAATACGGACAAATGCCCGCATTGCGGTTGGATGCAAGACGGGGGCAATGAGCTTATGGAAGAATGGTACGGCATCAGCTATCCGATGCTTGTGCCGCTTTCGCGCGCGCGTGAAGAATATAAGGCCGGGCAAAAATTCAAAGCGACGTTTGAAGATTTTATTAACGGTATGAATTGGTATAAGGAGATGTTGTTTTGGTATG
>CATKFJ010000394.1 GCA_949747725.1 uncultured bacterium | reverse complement strand
TCTCCCCCTTTTTAATGTGAACGTTTAGAAAAGCCGATTGAAGCCTGCCGCAACAGCACGGCTGTCCGCACGATCCGAGCGATCCGATGAGCTTACACTCTTCGCGCGCGCCGATCTGCCTTAGATCGATACGCATGCGGAATGCCGACGCGAGATCGCGGACAAGCTCGCGAAAATCCACGCGCGACTCCGCGGTAAAGTAAAGCACGAGTTTGCTGTGATCTACCGTAAATTCGCAATCGACGATCTTCATATCCAAGCCGCGCGCTTCTACTTTCTGTTTTGCGACGGCTATCATTTCCTGTTTCTGCTTCTCGTCCGCTTCCACCGCCGCAATATCCGATTCCGTTGCGATACGCACAACGGGCTTAAGCGGCGCGACGATTTTATCGTCCGTCACATCGGTTTCCGTCATGACTACGGTAGCAAGCTCCGTACCGCGCTGAGTTTCGACGATCACCTTGCCGCCTTTTATATATTGCTCGCCTTCCGTTGCCGCAAAATAGTACATTCGCGGCGAAGTGCGAAATCTTACGCCTATCACTTTCGGCATAACGCCTTTTCCTCCATGATCTTTAATATTAGTGTGTCCATAACCGCCGTCGGCATACAGTTGCCGCCGATAGCTCTGCGCGCGGCACGCACGTGCTCGCACGACTTGGCAGCCGAGTACGGCATAAATCCGACGGCGATACTCCGAATATCGCGCTCGTCGAACACAGGTTCTGCGCCCGACAGCACGCGCGCGATATCGCATAACAGATATTCCATTACGCCGAGTACGGCGTCCGATCTGTCTCGCGTAAACTTTTCGTATACAGCCGCCGTCTTTGCAAACATCCTACTGCCTGTACACAGCGCCAATATCTTTTTTGCCGCCGCATAAGTATCAGCAAACCCCGAATCGGACAGGATGCTCTCCGCAAGCCCGAGATTACCCCTGCTCGCCCGAGCCGCAAGCGCTACCGCCGCGCCGTCGCCATGATATTTTTTCAACTCGTTCTCCACCGTAGCGATCGAGAACGGCGGAAGATCGATCTTGTAACAACGCGATTCGACCGTCGGCAAAAGCTTGCCGCACGAACAAAGCACGAAACAAACGCGCTCCGGCGGTTCTTCGAGGGATTTGAGCAATTTATTCTGGCAAATTTCGCTCATGCTCTCCGCGCCGTGAATGATATACACGCGTTTATCCAGCTCGAACGGCGTAAGGTACAGCGAATCGACTATAT
>CATKFJ010000393.1 GCA_949747725.1 uncultured bacterium | reverse complement strand
TTGTTCCCCGAAGTAAAGGATACTTATAATAATATCGTACCCGTAACTCCCGCTCCGGCGCCTGCCGCGCTCGCGTCTGCGGACGGAGAAGAAACTTTCAATCCCGGTAAGGATTATGTTATAACATCTATTATCCACAATGCTGTCGGTATTAACGTAGATATACGCAAGGACGCGGACGGAGATTGGCAGTTTACATGCGATCGTGAAATAGAAGGACTTTCGTTCAACGTTACTTTCGTGCGCCGTATCGATTTGGAAGATAATGTGGAGAATCCCACAACGTTCAACCACACGTTCGTGGCAAACGTCGGGGCCAACCACGCGCCCACGCTTTTGGAGAACTTTAAGCGCAGCACCGGTTATCTCTTTAAGATGGACGATAGCGATTACGGTCTTGACAGCAACGGAACAGTGGCTATACCTACGGATATGCTGTTCTCGGATGTCGATATCGAGCTTGGCGACAGACTTTTATTCGATCCTCAGGCTACTAAGACGGTGTCTTCCACAATGTGCACTGTGCGGATAAGCGAAGACGGCACTATTCTGTACCTTACGTTTAACTATAACGGCGAAACCGATCTTATCGTAGGAATTAAAGACCGTACGGGCGAAACCTCTACGGCAACTATCAGGATAAAGAATGTAGACAGACCCGATGCGCCGTTTATGAGTTCGATCATGATAAGCGTAGAAACGCACCCGTATATTTGGTTGGGCGTAGGTATAGGAATTCTGTTGCTGATCATTTTGTTGATACTGCTCATAATTCTTCTCAAGCGTCGTAAACGCAAGCGCGATGAATTGGAAGCTATGCTTGTTCAAGAGCTTGAGCTTGAAGAGGAAATGTTGCGCATAGCCAATACTTCCAATGCCATGTATCAGTCGTTCGGATTCCTTCCGCCCACAATGCCCACACAGGCAGATCCTAATCTTATGATAGGCGGCGGCGGTAATGCTCCTGCCAACGACGCTATCGGCTTGAACCCCGGTAACAACGGCGTTCCCACCGATTCGGATATGTAATAAATAAACGCGGACTTGTTTATGCGAGTCCGCGTTATTTATTGTGTATCGAGATTGCCGAAAATCGACAAATTAAAATGCAAAAACAATTTAAAAAAGCTTGTGTTTTTTGCGAAAAAGGTATATAATGATTTTGACGCGAAACGATTTCGCATAAGGCATTTTAATATTTTCGGCAATGCCCGTTATTTTCGGATTTGTTTC
>CATKFJ010000392.1 GCA_949747725.1 uncultured bacterium | reverse complement strand
TTTTATCAAAAGCGATGACGTTGCGTTTATTAATGTCATGACAAAGGATGGGCGATATTTTTCTTTTGCGTTTTCCGCATATATGCCAAAGCTCAATACCAACAATCCAGAAGTCATGGATTATATGATAAACGTATGTAAGAGTTGGGTCGCGCTCGGCGTTGACGGTATAAGATTCGACGTAGGAAACGAGATATCTCATACATTTTTAAAGAAGTTGCGCATCGAACTGAAGTCGATAAAATCCGATCTGTTTTTATTAGGTGAGATTTGGCACAGATCGTTGCCGTGGCTTTTGGGCGACGAATACGATTCTATAATGAACTTCCAATTTATGGAAAGCGTCAATAACTTCATGATAGACAAGCATGCTACGGCGCGAGACCTGATGTATTCGTTTAATGAAACTTATAATAATTATTACAGGCAAATAAACGGCGTACTCTTTAACATGCTTGACAATCATGATGTTGTGCGCACCGTTACAAGGTGCGGCTCGATAGACGGAATGTTGCAAGAGCTTGTTTTGCTTATGACAATGCGCGGAAGTCCTTGTATATATTACGGTACGGAAATCGGGCTTGAAGGGGAGATCGGACAATCGCATAACAGACGCTGCATGAAGTGGCGCGATATAGACGACGGTAAATTTAACGATTTGCTGACCGATTTCAGAGAAATAGTCGCAATCAGAAATATATTTTTGCAATTTAAAAACGGCGATATTGTTTGGAAGTTCGATAGCGGATCGCGTGTCGTCAATTATATTTGGCACAATGCCGACGGACACAGCTTGGAGGTGTATTTGAATGCCTCAAACGAAAAAATAACCGTTAATACCGATAAAACCGTTATGTACAGTCGAAAGAAAGAGGGCAATATACTGCTCCCGAACGGAATCGCGGTGCTTTATAAATGAAAAACACCGAATTTATGATTGTGAACGGTAAACGTTATACTGTACTTAAATTGCTCGTCAATTCGGGTTCAATCTTATAACAAATAACACACGCCCTCACACGGCACTAAAAGTTTTCTTGTTTACTTCTTTGATAAATAATTATGTATACTGATAAAAGAAAGGATAAAAAAACAAACAAACATGCAAAGCGCACTTCCCATAGGGAATTAAAAAACTAAATTTTTAAGAGTTGCACTTTCAAGCGAAGACAAAAGCTCTCGAACAATTTGTTCGAGAGCTTTTAACTACATATTTAAATTTACAATAAATTATC
>CATKFJ010000391.1 GCA_949747725.1 uncultured bacterium | reverse complement strand
TATTACAGGGCTGCGGTATATATGTGCGAATTGAATGCTCTGTGCGGTTTTTATAAGCAGTACGCATTTTCCGAAAACCCCGTTTCGCCCGTGCAATTGCTCGGGTATGCTCAAAAATACGGCTATGCCGGCGACGGCAACGATGCCGATCTTTCGCGCAGGGCGCTCAAGTACATAAGCGGCGAGTTCGAACGTTTTTTCGACGTTCGGATAAAAAGCGTCGATTCCATAGATCTGTACATCTGATTTTGCTATGTGTTATCAATTCGGGAAACTGAATTCGGGATTGTCGACCGCTTCGCGGGGAGTATAGTATATTTACCAAACAATCGACAGTAATTCCCAATTTAATATATTTTTTTATAAAAGAAGTAGGCTTTTTTGAGAGAAATAAGAAAAACGCTTGCCTTTTTTGTTATTATCTGATATAATCTTTTGCGGACAAAAACTATATTCAAGGAGAATAATTAAAAATGGCAAAAAAGTACTGCTATCTTTTTACCGAAGGCAACGCAACTATGCGCGAGCTTTTGGGTGGCAAAGGTGCTAACCTTGCGGAAATGACCAACATCGGTCTTCCCGTACCTCAGGGCTTCACGATTTCTACCGAGGCGTGCACTCAGTACTATGAAGACGGTCGTAAAATAAATGACGGTATACAGAAAGAGATCATGACGTATATCGACAAAATGGAAAAAATCTGCGGTAAGAAGTTCGGCGATAAAGAAAATCCGCTTCTTGTTTCTGTTCGTTCGGGTGCGCGTGCATCCATGCCCGGCATGATGGATACGATTCTTAACCTCGGTCTTAACGAAACCGTCGTAAATACTATAGCCGCAAAATCCGGCAATCCCCGTTGGGCTTGGGACTGCTATCGCCGCTTTATCCAGATGTTCTCGGACGTCGTTATGGAAGTCGGCAAAAAATATTTCGAAAAGCTGCTCTTTCGGATCGTCGGGGAAATCTTTTCCGAGCTGTTTTTTGTATTCGTCTTTAAACTGCATGGCAAGAGCTTTAAGGTCGTCGGCGTTAAGATCTACGTCGTACTCCACACCTTTCTTCTCTTTCATTTGGTCGATAAGCTTTTCGAAATATTTTTTGCCGACTTCCATAACGACGTCCGAGAACATCTGGATAAAGCGGCGATAGCAGTCCCAAGACCAACG
>CATKFJ010000390.1 GCA_949747725.1 uncultured bacterium | reverse complement strand
CGTATAAAAAGCGCCAACGGCAGCGACGCTTTTAAAAACCGTGTTTTTACTGTTCGGGAGCAGGCGTACTGCGATGGTGCGGCTTGTCCCGAGCAAAGTTATGCCGGTATGTTTTGCGCTAAGGAGGCTGCCGTTAAGGCGCTCGGTTGCGGATTCGGTAAAGGCGTTATGCCGTCCGACATAGAGATATGTCACAATGATTCGGACGCGCCTACGCTCAAGCTGTTCGGTTTGGCTGAAACTTTGAGGGCCGAACGCGCCGCGCACGTGTCTATTTCGCATGACGGCGATCATGCGATAGCGGTCGTTTTGTTTATATAGGAGTGGGAAATGTTTAACGTACTGAGAGCCGAAGAGGTAAGGTTTGCCGAGAAAAAACTTATCGACGGCGGAATTAACGAAATGTTCCTGCGATATAACGCCGCGCTTGCGGTAGTAGATTGCGCGATAGACTATTCAAAAGCCGAGGACGCTAAAACGGCTGTGTTTTGCGGTAGCGGCGGTAATGGCTATGACGGATTCATAATAGCGGCACGGCTTAAAAAACTCGGGTGTAAAACGGCTGTTTACCTTGTAGGAGATAGGACGAAATTTAAAAGAGATGCGCTCGGTTTTATTTATAACGAGGGCGTGGACGTTTTCGATTCCGTCGACTATAAGGGCGGCGCAAACGTATTGATAGACGCTATTTTCGGGATCGGGCTAAACAGAGAGATCGCAGGTACGACAAAAGAGCTTATAGATAAGCTGAATGTCGAAGATAACGCTTACCGCATTGCCGTGGATATCCCGTCGGGGATCGATGCCGACAGCGGCGAAGTCCTCGGTGCGGCGTTTCGCGCGGATTTGACGGTAACTTTTTCGTGTTATAAGTTCGGCATGCTTTTCGGTAAGGGCAAGGATCTGTGCGGCAGAATAAAGGTGTGCGACGTAGGTGTAAAAACAGAATCGCTTATACACGTGTTTGACGACGGTGATTTTAAACCGTTTAAACGCAATGCCTCGGCGCATAAGGGAACTGCCGGACGTGTGTTTGTTATAGGCGGTTGCGGCAATATGATAGGCGCTCCGTTGCTTGCCGGCGCGGCGGCGCATGCCGCTTACCTTAACGGAGCCGGTACGGTGACCGTTTGTGTTCCCGCAATTCACAGAGCGGCGACTTCCGCACGCGTAGCTATGGCAATGATGAAATACTTGCCCGATACCGCCGACGGATACGTTAAGTTCGATAAAAAATCGCTCGACGAAATTATTTCGCGCGCGACGTCGATAGATATCGGCATGGGTATGGGTGCAACGCCGGATCTCAAAAAGATAGTTATTTATATTTGCGAAAACTTTTGCGGCACGCTAATAATCGATGCGGACGCGCTCAACGCGATAAAAAACGATTACGGATTTTTGAAGTCCGCTAAATGTAAGATCATATTAACGCCGCATGTCGGTGAATTCCGGCGGTT
>CATKFJ010000389.1 GCA_949747725.1 uncultured bacterium | reverse complement strand
ACTGTCGGCGGCGGTATAAATACCGCGGACGATTTTTCGCGCGTTCTCGATAACGGTGCGGATAAGGTAAGCGTAAACAGCGGAGCGATAGCCGATCCGAAGCTTATAGACAGAGCGGCGGCTAAGTTCGGAAATCAGTGCGTTGTGCTGTCGATGGACGTCAAGCGAACGGCTAAAGGCTTTACGGTATTTTCGCACGGCGGAAGACGCGAAACGGACATCGTCGCCGCCGAATGGGCGCGCTACGCAGCCGAACACGGCGCCGGCGAGATAGTGGTAAACAGCATAGATACCGACGGCGTCAAACGCGGTTTCGATATAGAAATGCTCAAGGCAGTAACGGATGCGGTAAATATTCCCGTAGTCGCAAGCGGCGGCGCGGGTTGCGCACAACATTTCGTAACGCTTTTTAAAAGCGTAAACGCGGACGCGGGACTCGGTGCGTCGGTGTTTCATTACGGCGAACTCGATATAGCCGAGCTTAAAAGTATTCTGAAAATCAACGGTATTAGCGTGAGGATATAAATATGATCGATATAAATGAATTGAAGTTTGACGAACGCGGACTTATCACTGCGGTCGTGACCGATTTTTACACAAAAAAGGTGTTGACTGTCGCGTATATGAACAAACAAAGTTTGGAAATCAGTATGCGCGAGGGTAAGACGTGTTTTTATTCGCATTCACGCAATAAGCTGTGGCGTAAGGGCGAAACGTCGGGTAACTTTCAACATATAGTGAGCATAACAGCGGACTGCGACCGCGACGCGCTTACAGTGGAAACGGTAAAGGACGGACCGGCGTGTCATTTGGGAACGGACAGCTGTTTCAACGACCGAGTATATACATCCGATGCGTTGCAAGAGTTTTCGTTATTCGGTTTGTATGAGCTTATATCTAAACGTAAGACCGATAGGAAAGAAGGGTCGTATACCAATTATCTGTTCGACAGCGGAATAGACAAGATCCTCAAAAAGGTGGGCGAGGAGAGCGCCGAAGTGCTTATAGCCGGCAAGGGCGGCGATAAAGCGGAAACGGTTTTCGAAATATCCGATCTGATATACCATGTGCTTGTCTTAATGGCGCAAATGGAAATTTCGCCGTCTGATATAATCGACGAGCTTAAAAAGCGTCACGTTATAGATAAAAAGGAAAAACAGCAACGAATGAAATAACGAATGAAATAAGGTTTTTCAATCGCCTATATGGAATTCGTCTTCGTCGTCCTCATCCATTT
>CATKFJ010000388.1 GCA_949747725.1 uncultured bacterium | reverse complement strand
TTGGCATTTTTACAAACGCGCTTTTTAATAAGTTATATGGGAAACCGTATGCAAAAGATATATGCCGATTTGTACGCAGACATAAAACATAAGAACGATATAAACCATGTATTCAGCGACGGGTACGATTTGGTACACGAAGGAGCGTTATTCTTATGCGAACACTACGGAAAACACATTAACGACGTTCTTTACTGTTCCAACAAAGGCAAAGCAATTACGGTAAGGACTGCTTGCATTAGAAAAATGATGAAGCTAATAAATCTCAACACACGAGATTATTACCGTCATACGGATATAGACAACATTAAAGGCGAAAACGAGCCGTTGATCGAGATAAGAGAAGAAACAGACAACGATTATACTCGATGCGATGAGATAGTGGAAAATCTTAACTTGACCGACAATATGAAGCTCGCTCTCGAATGTCGAATGGCTGGGTTAAGCTATCCCGAGATAGGACGAATACTCAATAGAGTACAATCCACTGTTTACGAGTATTTCATAAAAATGCGAGCACGTTATACGGCGATATATGGGTAAAGCTATGACTATCCATAAGTTTGTACTAACTAAAAAATATTTTTAAGGAAATTTTTGCATTTATAGGGTGAAATTTTATATTAGTAAGTGCAGCCATAGGTGCGGTTACCTTAACAAACTAATATGCAACAACAAATAAACTATGAAGTGATTGACGGTGAGATCGTATTCGACGGTGAAACACCGTATTTTTTCGCGCCGTCGATTACGAAAAAACGAACGGTCAACGGAAAGAGCTATGCCGTCAAAAGTTATTTCAAAGGCGGTAAGGATTTCAACGAAACCGTTAAACGACTTGCGGTTAAGCAAGCTTACAAACAAGCGAGGTGATCTAATGAAACAGGAAAAACAAATAGCCGGACTGTATATGCGGCTCTCCCAAGAGGACGAACGGCAAGGTGAATCGCTCTCGATTGACAACCAGCGGCATATTCTAAGGAAATATGCCGAAGAACACGGGTTCGAAATTCACGGCGAATACATAGATGACGGCGTTTCGGGTACAACGTTCGACAGACCGCAAGTACAAAGACTTTTAGACGACGCTAAAACGGGAGTTATAAACACAATACTCGTTAAGGACTTGAGCCGTTTCGGAAGAAATTATATCGAGGTCGGACAGTATCTCGATTATGTGTTCCCGACATTCGGCATACGGTTTATAGCCATACAGGATAACGTGGACACGGCAAACCGCGATAGCAACGCAATGGAAATGATGCCGATCGTCAATTTATTCAACGAATGGCATGCGGCTAATACGAGTAAGAAAATACGAGCGGTTAAGAAATCCAATGCTACCGAAGGAATATACACGGCAAACAAAGCTATTTACGGATATGTTATGGGTACGGATAAAAAGCGGACTCCTGTTATAGACGAAGAAGCGGCGGCTGTCGTTCGTCGAATATTTGAGATGTACGCTTCGGGATTAAGTCCGAAAAAGATCGCCGAGATTTTCGATGAAGAATGCATCCCGTCGCCGGGCGTGTATGCTCACGAGAAATACGGGAAAAAGCTCAAGCCCAATGCGCTCAATATCTGGCATAAGAGTACGATTCGGGAAATGTTGAACAATATGATTTACATAGGACATATGCCGCAACTTCGCTGGACGTCTTTGTCTTACAAGAACAAAAAGCGTTACAGAAAAGACGAAAGCGAGTGGACGATTATTTACAACACGCACGAGCCGATCATATCCAAAGAGCTTTGGGACAAAGTACACGAACGTATGAAATCGGTATCTCACGGCAGAACTACAAAACAAGGCTACACGCATCCATTGTCCGGGTTTCTCTACTGTGCGGATTGCGGACAGAAAATGAAGTTGGCTACGCATAAAACCAAGAAAGGATCGGTAAGTTATTGCTTTAATTGCGGTCATTTCGTCCGTTACGGAAAACGCATGTGTTCGTCGCACTATATGTCTGCCAAGGATTTAACGAAACTCATTCTCGACGATATACGCGAAATGGCGTTCCGCATTGAGTTTGATGAAGATGCAGTAAGGGAAGATTTTTTACGCCAAAACGAAGAACTTGCAGATAAAGCGGTTAAGTCGGCAAAAAAAGAAATACAGACAAAGAAGAATCGTGTTGTCGAACTATCTCGTCTTATGCAGATTGCTTACGAGGATAGAATGAAAGGTAAAATGCCGGAAGAACTTTGCTTCGGTTTTATTCAAAAATACTCAGATGAGCAAAAGACGCTTAGTGTGGAAATAGCCGAACTCGAAGCAAATCTGACCGAAACGGAAAACAAACAACAAAGCGTGGACGATTTTATACGGAACATTAAGAAATACCTTTATGCGCCGGAGCTTACGAGAGAAATGTGTTATGAATTACTTGACCGTGTAGTTGTCGGCGGCTTGCCTAAGAGCAAAGACGAACCGCGAAAGATAGATATTGTGTATAAGGTGGATTTAATCTCCGTAATGCGTAACAGACGGAAGAAATAACGATAAAGTGCATGGGTTTAACAGCTCATACACTTTTTTCATGCCTATATACTGCTTTTTGAGTATCCATAAAGTTGTGTCGCAACAAGCGCACGCCCCACAGTCAATTACGCTTAAATAGCATTTACCGCACATTGAAAACTGAATAGACAGCGACTGTTGCCATTATATAAATTTCGTGCT
>CATKFJ010000387.1 GCA_949747725.1 uncultured bacterium | reverse complement strand
TAAATATCTTCCCTATTTATAAACAACAAATTTTTACTTAAGATAAAATTCACAAAAGATTACTATACTTTAACGTTAAAAAGAGGTGTTTATGGATTTTATCATTGCAACGGACGGAACTTGCGATCTTCCCGACGAAATGTTACACGACATGCAGGTCGTCTCCTGTAATATGTCATACTATATCGACGACCAGCCGTACGGTCCCGAATCGGGCAAACAAGTAGGCTTTCATGAGTTTTACGACCGAATGCGGTTCGGCGCGCGCACAAGCACGTCTATGATCAATGAGGAAACTGCGCGATCGTTTCTTAACGGCTTGTTAGCCGAGGGCAAAGACGTATTATACTTGGCGTTTGCAAGCGTTCTGTCCGGCACATACGAAAACTTTAAGCATATCGCAGAGGAAATAAACGCAGTAAACGAACATAAGGTGTACGTAGTCGATTCCAAATGCGCTTCGGGCGGAGAAGGCCTTTTCGTTACGCTTGTAAACGAAAAACGCAAAGCAGGCGCGTCTTTCGGCGAAACGTGCGAATACGCCGATCGTATCAGAGACAACGTAATACACTATTTCGTAGTGGACGATCTTAAATATCTGGCGCGCGGCGGCAGGCTAAGCAAAGGTTCGGCATTCTTCGGGAATATGCTCAATCTTAAACCCGTATTGCACGTAGACGAGATAGGACGGCTTGTACCGATCAAAAAAGTTATAGGTCGTAAAAAATCGCTTAATGCGCTCATTGACAAAATGGAAGAGCGCTATAATAAAAGCAGCGATATAGTTTATATCACACACGGCGATTGTTACGACGACGCAAAATATATAGCCGACGCCATAACCGAAAAATTCGGGATACCCGTTAAAATCCTACCGCTCGGTTATGTAATAGGCAGTCATTCGGGTCCCGGAACGGTCGCGCTGTTTTTTACAGGCGATTCACGTGCGGAATAGTTATATACCCGTTTCAACGCATTATAAAACCCGTCGCAAGTCGATCTTACGACGGGTTTTTAAGTTCCGAACCTAAATTCAATCAAGCAGATAATCCAAACTCATCGAATATGCCGGTATAAACGTTTCCAAAAAATACTTGACCGATTTTTCCGATACTTCGTTAAGGCTTTTGACCGTCGCGTCGTAAGCATTTTTAAACTCGTTATTACCTACAGCCAATTCCTCGACGCATTTAACAAGAGCGCTCATCTTATCCGCACGCTTTACGAAGACATATTCCCTATCGTTCTTATCGGGTTTTACAAACG
>CATKFJ010000386.1 GCA_949747725.1 uncultured bacterium | reverse complement strand
TGACCGTCCTTTTATATTGTAATTTTCGGGTTAAAGCGTAAAGTTGTTTACGGGTTTATGCGATCGCATTAAAGCAGAACTTTCGGGTCGTATTCGGGTTTTTTGAAAACGACTTCTTCGGGCTTATCCGCGATTTCGGTTTTGAACACGTCCTGCCATGCCTCGGCGTCGTAGTCCTCTATGGTGCAGGTTATCCAATGTTTATCCGCGCCGAGGTCGCGAGATAGTACGTCCGCAAGATCGCGCGCGAGCTTTTCTTTTTGGGCTTGGGTCCTGCCTTCGAGCATTTTAATTGAAATGTGCGGCATATTATTTATTCTCCTCAGAGTGATTTATATCTTTCTTTTTCGGCGACGGCAGCAGTTTGAGCCGAATGAGCAACGGGATCATGGTGACCGTAACTCCGACGTTTATCGCCGCTACAAGCGGCTGGAACGCACGGTATGCCGCAAAGTACTGCCAAAACGTGAGTGTTGCGTTGTAACCGTAAGTGTAGTACAGTGCGAGCGAATTGAGCAGGCATGTGAATACTATTGTACAAACTATGCCCGACGATATAAACTTAACTACATAGTTTTTAACGGGCGTAAACCTGAACGCAAATGCCGCCGTAACGCCGTAAAAAGTGTTGGCAATCGTTATGAACGGATTAATCGGTCCCATAGGAACGACGAGCGCGCCGAGTACGTCGGATGTAAAGCAGACCACGCCGCCGCCTAACGGACCGAGTACCGCGCCCGAGATAAGCCAAATAACGTATATCAGCGTTATTCTAAAGCTGGGCGTGATGGTGAGATACTGACCTATGATTTTCATCACGATAGATAACGCGGCAAATACCGCGCAGTAGGTCAGCCATCTGGTTGTTCCGAATTCGAGCTTTTGCGATCGGACTTTACAAGATTTTCTTCTTATGTCCGGAGTCGCAATTTCCTGTTGATGTGTCATCAATGTCGGGCTTCTCCTTTTATTTATCCGCTGTAACCAAAACTCAAATGCTCGGCTTGCTTACGATTGTACCCGTAACTGCGTTACGGCTCCTCGACGTAGCGCTGCTACGACTTCGTCACCGTGCCTTGTTACGAATAAAATCGTTTGCGCAATCCGAGCATTCCGTTTTTGTGACAGCGGATATTATTGATAACTGAATTATAGCATATAGTATGCCCGATGTAAAGCGTTTAGTGCGCGCCGAAAGATTTCTTGCCGAATAATTTTTTGGGATGTTTCTTCGGCTTGTGTTTTTTGCCTATGTTTACGTCGAAATCTATCGC
>CATKFJ010000385.1 GCA_949747725.1 uncultured bacterium | reverse complement strand
GTGGTCGCAGACCCAAGCAAGTATTTCCACAGCGACGACGAAAGCAAGAACGTGCTGTTGCTGAACGACGAAGTGTATTTCATGACGAAAGAGAAAGGCGCATTAAAAGCGGTGTACGGCGAAGCGGACGCGGAACCGATCGAAGTGGACGGCTACGGCGCAGAATACGAGTACGAGAAAAACAGCGCGGTAAAATACGAGTTGACCGTGGGCGGCGAAGTAAAAACGCTTACTGTAACGAAGTGGCAGAGCAACGGCAGTTATACGGCGTACAGCGGAGCTATGACCGACGTGGGCACGTACAAACTAACGTATGCGGACGGGAGTTACAGGCATGATTATTACATAACGATACTACCGCGCGATCTTACGGACGAAACGGTAGGCGCAACGTTGAACGTGACCGAATACGAATACGACGGGGAAGCGAAAGAGCCGAGCGTAAGCGAAGTGACGTATAACGGCGCAACGCTGACGGCAGAAACGGATTACGAAATAACGTATAGGAACAATATGGACGCAGGCACGGGCTATGCGGTAATAACGTTCAAAGGCAATTATACGGGCAGTAAGGAATTGCCGTTCGAGATCAACATAGCGGGCGGACAGTACACCGTAACGTGGGAGTACTTCGACGGCACGGCATGGAAAGATGTCGACGCGGCGACTGCGTTCGAGTATGTCCCCGGGTACAGAGGCAATCAATCCAATCGTGTCCGAGCAAAACTAACGCTTAAAGGCGCGGACGAAAGCGGCGAGGTAATACGCTACGCATACGCGTCGGGCGTGACGGACTATAACGACGTAACCGTCACAACAGGCAATGTAAGCGAGATAACGGTCAAGTACGAGCAGAACGGCGAGAGCGTAAGCGCGTTCAGGGAAGTGGGCGCGTATGCGGCATGGCTGGACGGCGAAGCGGACTATCCTATCGGCGGCGAACACAGAATAACGTTGGGCATAGACAAATACGAGATCGACCCGACGGATACGAGATTGGAACTTCGCCTGTCCGAAACGGAAGTAATATACGACGGAACGAGCAAGCGTCCGAGCGTAAGAGTGGTGCTCGACTATTTGGCGCTGTACGAAGGCATAGATTATACCGTCAATTACAGCGACGAAAAGCATGAGGACGAGGCGATAGAAGGCGGAGC
>CATKFJ010000384.1 GCA_949747725.1 uncultured bacterium | reverse complement strand
GAAAAGAATGTGCTTATAGTAACGCTCGATAAAGACGTGGAAGCTTTGCAGAGCGAGATAGCTCGGTTAAAGAGCGAAGCCGTTGCGACCGCTCAGAGTATAGAAAACAATAATATGACTATTCTCGGGAACAACCGAGCGATCCAGGAAATCGACGATAGGATAAAGCAGCTTACCGAGAGTACCTCCGACGGCAACGATAAACGCAGAGAAGAGATCAAAGCAAAGCTCGGCGGACTATCGCAGTATAAATCCGATCTTAACGTCAGGACGGTGGAAAGCGATAAAGCTCGGTTGCAATTCAGCGACGAGATTACGGCGCTTACAGAGCGCAAGCATGAGCAGGAGATATTGCTCACTCAAGTCGACGTAAACATGAGCAATCTTCAGGAATCCGTTTATAACGAGGACGGAATGGTCTACGAAGATTGTTTGCCGTTCAAAGAAGAAAATTACGACGCGGAAAGCGGCGAAATAGAAATCGCAAAGCTTAAACGCCGTATAACAAATCTCGGCACTATCAATGAGAACGCGATCGAAGAGGCTCAAGAGCTTTCGCAAAAATGCAATCAGATGCAATTGCAGCGCGACGACATGATGAAAAGTCTTGCCGACGAAGAGCGTATCATAAAGGAAATGTCCAACAATATGATCCGCGACTTTAACGATTGCTTTGAGAAAATACGCGTTAATTTCCGTCAGATTTTTTCCGAACTGTTTAACGGAGGCACTGCCGATTTGGAGCTTACGGAAAACGAAGACCCGTTGCTTCGCGGCGTGGAAATAAAAGCTCAGCCGCCTGCTAAGCATTTGCAATCGATAACGCTGTTGTCAGGCGGAGAGAAAACTCTTACGGCTATAGCTATTCTTCTTGCGATCTTGAAACTTCGCCCCATGCCGTTCTGCTTGTTCGACGAAGTTGAGGCTGCATTGGATGACGCCAACGTCGGGCGCGTGGCGGCGGCATTGAAGAGGTTTTCCGCAAATACTCAGCTTATTGCAATCACGCACCGCAAACCTACCATGGAGCAAGCGGACTGTTTGTATGGCGTTACTATGGAGGAGAAAGGCGTTTCGTCTATAGTATCGGTAAAACTTGCGGACGCTATTAAGAATGCGGAAACCGTTGCTGCGGAATAATGTAAAATATCCGTACTTGCTTTTTACGATATAGAAAAAGGAAAATATAAAATCATGGGACTTTTTTCAAGAATAAAGGAAGGCTTAAAGCGCACAAAAGAGGCTATTTCGTATAAGCTGAACAAGCTGTTTACCGGCGGTGTGCTTACCGACGAGTTCTATGACGAGCTTGAAGATACGCTTATTTCGTCCGATATCGGCGCGGAAACTACCGATATAATAATGGATAGACTGAAAGACGAAATAGACGCTAAGCACGTTCGCGACACGGCGACGGTTCGGGATTTGCTTAAAAATATACTTATCGATTTGCTCGAAGAAAACGAAAAGCCGGAATACGATTATCCGCTTGTTATCATGCTGTCCGGCGTGAACGGCGTCGGAAAGACCACCGCTATCGGTAAGCTGGCAAAGAAATTCAAGTCGCAGGGCAAATCCGTTACTATCGCGGCGGCTGATACATTCCGTGCGGCTGCCGCAGATCAGTTGAGCGTATGGGGCGATCGTGCCGGAGTGCGCGTTATAAAACATTCCGAGGGCGCGGATCCCGCTGCGGTCGTTTACGACGCGGCGCAAAGCGTTAAGAGCAAGAACGGCGATGTTTTGCTTATAGACACGGCAGGCAGGCTTCATAATAAAAAGAATCTTATGGAGGAGCTTAAAAAGATATCGCGTGTTGTGGACAGAGAACTTTCAAACGCTACAGTCATGAACTATATAGTTCTCGACGCGACTACGGGGCAGAATGCCATTTCGCAAGTCGATATATTTAACGAGGCTATAGACATCGACGGTATAATTCTTACAAAGCTCGACGGCACTGCCAAGGGCGGTGTCGTACTCGCTATAGCCGGCGAGCTCGGTGTGCCCGTTGTTTATGTCGGCGTGGGCGAGGGTATCGACGATCTCGAGGATTTTGATGCCGGAGATTTCGTAAACGGTATTATGGGCGACGAGTAACCGTTTTATTACGCTGTAAAATAAGCTGTAAATTATATGTGTTTTTCGCTCGGAGCGACGTTGATTTAAGTCGTCGCTTTTTTATTGTTAATATTTTTATAAAAGTATTGACTTAATGAAATAAGTATGATATAAACAATACAGATAATACAGATATGGTTTTTTGTGGGTGTTATAAGTGAAACAATGCGTATATATACAATTAGTCGAGCGGATCAAGCGCATGTGTGAGCTTGGATTATACGACAAAGACGGAAAGCTTCCGTCGTGTCGTGAACTTGCCGTAAGTTTGGGAGTAAATCCCAATACCGTTCAGCGCGCTTATAATCGCTTGGAGGAGGACGGAATTGTTACGGCTATGCAAAAAAAAGGCTATTATGTTGTAGCTAACGATTCGCATAGAGAAAGCGCCGCCGCGGAAAAGATATCGGATCTTAAAGCTGCCGGCTTTACTTATGACGAACTTTTGAACATAGTAAATCGCGTGTATGGAGAAAAAAATGATTAAAACAGAGGGACTTAGAAAGAGCTTTGACAAGCATACGGTTTTCGACGGCGCGGATATAACCGTTGAGGACGGGAGCGTGTGCGGTTTGATAGGCATCAACGGGGCTGGAAAAAGCACGCTGTTGCGCATACTCTCAGGCGTTATGCGTCAGGACGGCGGAAATGTAAGCATAGACGGTATGCCCGTTTACGATAATCGTGCGGTAAAAAGTAATGTGTTTTTTTTGCCTGACGATCCGTATTATGACAGTAATTTCAACGTCAAGCGTCTTCGAGAACTGTATGAGGCGTTCTATGAT
>CATKFJ010000383.1 GCA_949747725.1 uncultured bacterium | reverse complement strand
CTGTATAGCTGCACACCACAACGATGTAGAGCCTGAAACTATCGAGGCGGTAATCGTTCAGTGTGCCGACGCTATTTCCGGCGCTCGCCCGGGCGCGCGTCGCGAATCTCTCGACAATTACGTTAAACGTTTGGAGAAACTCGAAGAAATCGCCAACGGCTATGAAGGCGTAGAAAAAGCTTTTGCCGTTCAAGCGGGACGCGAAGTTCGAATAATAGTAAAGCCCGAAGTTGTCGACGATGTTAAGGCGATGTATATGTCTAAAGAGATCGCTAAGCAAATAGAGCAGGATATGCAGTATCCCGGGCAGATAAAGGTCAACGTTATACGCGAAACTCGAGCAGTCGAATATGCGAAATAATAGGTAGTTTAATTACTATTTAATAAATTATAATAATATAACCGTTTTGCTTAATTGCATAACGGTTATTTTTTTGTATAAATTTTATCGGAAGCCAAGATACTTTCGAGCAATTTTATCGTTTTTCACCAAATACGGACATAATTATCCGTATTTTTTTTGCTATATTAAATTCGGAGAAAATATCATGAAGATTGAGCATTTTAAAAA
The DNA here is from genome assembly GCA_949747725.1 of uncultured bacterium. GTDB lineage: Bacteria > Bacillota > Clostridia > Christensenellales > Pumilibacteraceae > Anaerocaecibacter. The sequence continues at coordinate 706 of CATKFJ010000383.1, read as the reverse complement.
ATCGGACGAATTGCATATTAAGCTTTACGGCGAACTGGATGAGCATCATAGTTCATATGTGCGGACGTCGCTCGATTCGCTATTGGATGCCGATAATTTTTCGCGACTGTATATCGATATGTCAGAACTTGACTTCATGGATTCGACAGGTATCGGAGTACTGATCGGCAGATATAAGCGGCTTAAACCGCGCGGCATACCTATTTTTATTCAAGCACCGCCGCCGAGCGTAGACAGGGTACTTGGATTATCGGGCATATACGACATTATGATCAAGGCAGGTTGATAGAATATGAAGAATGAAATGACAGTTATTTTCGATGCTGTGTCGGAAAACGAAGCTTTCGCTCGCAATACCGTTGCGGCATTTTGCGTTACGCTCGATCCTACGGTAGACCAAATAAATGATATAAAAACAGCCGTTTCGGAAGCAGTAACCAATTGTATCGTTCATGCTTATCCGAATTCGGGAACAAATAAAATAACAATTGTCACAACCGTTGACGATTGTTCCGTACATATCGTCGTTTCGGACACGGGTATCGGCATAGAAGATGTCGATGCGGCTAAACAGCCGTTCTTTACCACAAAACCGGAGCAGGAGCGCAGCGGTATGGGATTCACGGTTATGGAATCGTTTATGGATGAACTTAACGTCCAGCCTAATATCCCGTCCGGTACTGTCGTTACTATGTTTAAGACGATT
>CATKFJ010000382.1 GCA_949747725.1 uncultured bacterium | reverse complement strand
GTAAAGCGTATGCGACGAAGTTTCTATAAGTATTTTCTTTGCCGCCGCATAAACGTCGCCGCTGTTAGCGCGCAAATAATAGTTATCGCCGCTCGTGACGCTGTTCTTTACCGTCAAAGTATAGTTCACTTTACTGTCTGTTACAGGCTCTACCTTAATATCCTCGAAGTTCTGACCTACTCCGCTAAAGCTCTCGCCGTCCGCGCTCTGTGCTATATAGCTGTTAATGCCGCTCAAATCGGTTATGGCAAGGTTAGTCGCACCGTCGTTTACACTGACGGTGAAGTTGATAGGAGCAACGGCGCCAGAGCCGCCAGTAGTGTGTATCGTGATCCCCTGCTCGGATATATCGCTGCCAACAAGCGCGAGTTTATAAACCGAGGCGGTTACATTTATCTCAAACGTCACGGTAAACGTGCTTCCGCTTATCAAATCGGTAAATACGACGTCCACATTGTTTATTCGTTGCGTCAAAGCTTTGGGGTCTATCGTAAACGTAATGCGCGGAGTTCCGTCGGCTAAGGCAAATCTATACGCAATGCCTGTGTAAGTCGTGTTCGAAACGGTCAAATTCTTTGTATCGTAAACTATGCCGTAATCTTTACCCAAAGGATTAAACGTTATCGGATAAGTGAACGACGTTACAGTATCGAGATCCGCGGCGGACGCGATCTGTACGTTCTTTGTTACCGTACGGACTACGCCTGCGGAAATATCCGTATTATCGACAGTTATGCTGTCAAGACCTGTTTTAACGACAGCCCTGTAAGTAAGCTCTATTTCGGTACTGCTCGGCTTAAGTTTTATCGTAGGATTTATGTTGTAATCGTCTTTCTTGCTTCTGTCAAGCTCGAGCGTACATTCGAAGAATTCCAAATAACCGACGGTTTCTAAATTGGCATGGGACGCCACAAAACTCGTTTTTGTAGCCGTTATATATTCGGGCAACGTCAACAGCACGCTTTCGAAATACGAAACATTGCCGGTGCTTTCGCTGTATTCGATCTTTATGTATAGTTTTAACCGATAATTATCGGCAGAAACATTGAGCTTACCGAAATCTATATCGGCGCCGCTTGCCAACGGTCCGCCGTATTCTTTGTTTCCGCCGTTATCGGTGCAAGTAGTATAAACACTTATGGTTTTTACCTTACGGGCTTTATTTTGAACTATTAAATGTATTTTTTCCGGAGTAATGCTGCCGTATGCAACATTAGTGAGAAACAACTTTTCTTCTAAACCGCCCGTTGACGGAGCGTCAAACGTTACATCGTAGTAGCCTTTTTCATCTTT
>CATKFJ010000381.1 GCA_949747725.1 uncultured bacterium | reverse complement strand
CATCGGTACGAATTTTATTCATAGCCTGCAACGACATTTCTATACGCAACAGTTCACGCGCGTATAAACGTTTGCCGTCTTCCGATCTGTCGTCGGCGCTCCAGCCGCGGCTGCCGCATAATATAACGTTTTCAAACCGCAAACAATCGTTCTGAATGGCGTACACCGTTTCGGGCAGTGCGGCACGGACGGCGGATATACCTTTCCACCAATAATCGTGGTTGCCGCGCGTTATTACCTTGCGCCCGTTATACTTGCCTATGTAGTCGAGATCGGGTTTGGCGGCGTCGAGCGTCATTGCCCACGAAAGATCGCCTGCAAGCAAAACAAGATCGTCGGGCTTAACGCACGCCAACGATTTTTCTATATCCTCGAGATAATTATCCCAAACCGCGCCGAAAATATCCATGGGTTTGGGGTTGTTTATCGATAAGTGCAAATCGGATATCGCATAAATTTTCATGCATTTAGTTTAGCATGAACATCGCTTAAAGTCAAGCCGCTTATCCGAGCTTTATGTTAATTCGGAAAGCGGAATTATGAAGGTTATTATTTATAGATCCCTCGACTGCGCTCGGGATGACTTACTTCTTTAGGCAAAGAAGTAAGCAAGAAACCCTTACGTTATTAAAAAACGCTCAGAATGACATTCTGTGTAGGCTTGTCCTGCACTGCAAGCAAAAATGCTTGCTTGCAATGGCATTTTTGCGCCGTAGGGCACGACTGTGCTTTGCACAGTCGTATTTCGACCGAAGTGAGCGTAGCGAACGAAGCGGAGAAATCTTTCAATTCCGAATTCCGCTTTCCGAATTTCATTCGTTATTCGTCGCCGAACGACGGGAAAGTGCGCGTGCGAACGCCTTGACACACGCAACCCGTACACGGCGGATACTTACAATACCCGTAAGTGGGAACAAGTATATCTACGGGCGCGGTCACCTTTATTATCTGCAACAAACACCCTCTTACGGTCACTGCGTTGTGCGCTACTATCGCGCCGCTGCCTATGCTCATAAAAGAGCTTACCTCTATAGAATACGGCACAAGCGAATTATCGTCGGGCAGGCGCAACAAGAATTCGCGGTTTTCGCGGTACACCGCTTGAATAGTCGTTAGCACGCCGCCGAACGAATACGTTACGGCAAACCGCGTTACTATTTCGCCGCATACCTTACAGCATCCGCCCTCGCCCGGCGTTACCGAGTACCCCACAAGCTCGCTCGATACTATCCGCGCCGACACGAATTCCGCGCCCTGCGGTATCGCGCTGTCCGACGTAAGCGTCAGCGTTATGTTTTCGTCCGTGAACTGACACCCGTCGAACACGCGCTTGGTTTCTATGACCATGCGGCAGCACAGTCCGTCCTCGAAATTTCCGTCACACCCTGCCTTTACCGCCATATCGCCTCCGCTTATTTTGCTATATGATATATATGCGGCAACATCCGATTAAGTGCGTTAAAAACCCGCCGATTTTTTAGTTTGAACGCTATACGCACAAAAAAACAGCGATATACGCTGCTCCTTTGTTTTATATTAAGTTTGTATGTAACTAAATTTCGGCGTGCGCCGCCAACACCTCGCCCAGCCTGTTTATAAGCTTGTCCTTGCCCAGACCGCTGTTGCCGCTCGTTACTATAAGATTGTCGCGCGCAAGTCCGAGCGCCGCGGCTATCCTTAACGCGGCGTCGGCACACTGTACGCGGCTGAACTTATCCGCTTTGGTGAGCGCTACCGTGAACGGCAGATTCATATCGCGCAAGTAGTTTATAAGCACTTTATCGAGGTCTGACGGATCGCGACGGATATCCATTAGGCACAGCACTTGCGCTATATCGTTGCCGCTTGTAAAATATGCCTCCGTGCGCATATTGAACTCGTCCGACTCGCGCCTGTCCGCTTTGCTGAATCCGTACCCCGGGAGGTCTGTCAAAAAGAACGGCGCGCCGTCCGTCTTCACTTCGAAAACGTTTACAAGCCGAGTGCGCCCGGGGGTTTGGCTCGTCTTGCAGAGCTTGGCGCCCATAAGCATATTCAAAAGCGTGGACTTGCCGCAATTAGATCTGCCGGCAACGCAAATCTGCGGCTTAAACTCGTTAGCCGCTTTAGGGTCTGCACAGCTTTTTATAAACTTGGACGATTTGATCTGCATATTGAAAATTATAATTACACAAGCACTTTTTCGAACACTTGATCTATATTGTCTACCGTTATAATAGTAACGTTCTGTTTGACTTCCGCAGGGATATCGGGCAAGTCCTTTTCGTTGTCGCGCGGAATAATGAGCCGTTTGCAGCCGGCGCGAAACGCGGCAAGCGATTTTTCCTTTAGTCCGCCGATCGCAAGCACTCTGCCGCGCAAAGTTACTTCGCCCGTCATCGCTACGTCGTGCGCGACCTTTTTGCCCGAAAACGCCGACATAAGCGCAGTCGCTATCGTTATGCCGGCGCTCGGTCCGTCCTTGGGCGTTGCGCCCTCGGGGAAATGCAAATGCACGTCGCTTTCGGCGAAAACTTTTTCGTTTATTCCGAAAGCGGCGGCACGCGACCTTACAAGCGACAGCGCCGCCAAGCACGATTCCTTCATTACGTCGCCGAGGCTGCCCGTCAGCTTTAGCTCGCCCTTGCCGCCCGATATTACCGACGCTTCTATGGTGAGCGTTACGCCGCCCACGCTCGTCCAAGCAAGACCCGTTGCCGCGCCCACTTCGTCGTGTTCGAACGGCGGCGCCTCCTTGTATTTTTCGGGACCCAAAAATTCCGAGATATCTTTTTTAGTCACTTTGTAGCTTGTAGGAAGTTCGTCTTTTTCCACCTCTTTAAGCGCTATCTTGCGCATGACCGTAGCTATCTCGCGCTCGAGGTTGCGCACTCCGCTCTCGCGCGTGTACGACGCTATTATGTGCGACATCACGCTGTCGCTCATATCTACCTTTATGCCCGACAAACCGTTAGCCTCGATCTCTTTGGGTTTGAGATAGCGTTTTGCGATCTGTAAT
>CATKFJ010000380.1 GCA_949747725.1 uncultured bacterium | reverse complement strand
CGCCGAAATCGTTACAGCGCTTTATAAGCTTGGTAAATTCGCCGTTACGCATAAGACGCTGAAGCTTGCGCTCGATGGGAGCATTGCCCTTTTGAACTTCCGCTCCGCACGTTTCTATCGAATGCGCGTCGTGCGGTTTGGACGAGCCTGTTGCGCCGCCGCAACCGTCTCTGCCCGTTTCGCCGCCGATAAGCACCACTATATCGCCCGCGACAGGGACTTCGCGCACCACGTTTTCCGCAGGCGCGGCGCCGACCACAAAGCCCGTTTCCAAGCGTTTGGCGGCATACCCGGGATGATAGTACTCGCGCACTTCGCCCGTGGCAAGCCCTATCTGGTTGCCGTACGACGAATATCCTTTGGCAGCTCGCTTGCTTATAACGCGCTGAGGGAGCTTACCTTCTATCGTTTTATCAAACGGCGCGTTTATATCCGCCGCGCCCGTTATGCGCATTGCCTGATACACATACGCTCTGCCCGACAGCGGATCGCGTATAGCGCCGCCCAAGCACGTCGCCGCACCGCCGAAAGGTTCTATTTCGGTCGGGTGGTTATGCGTTTCGTTTTTGTAAAGTATGTACCACGGCTCTATGCTGCCGTCTTTTTTTACTATATCCTGTTTGATCGTGCAAGCGTTTATTTCCGGCGAAATGTCCTGCGCGTCGAGATGACCTTGCTTGCGCAACACCTTCGCGCCAATAGTAGCGACGTCCATGAGCGACGGATACTTATCGTCTCTGCCGTTATACATGATGTTGAACATTTCCGTATAATCGGCGTACGCCTTTTCGATATGCGGATTGTCCGATTTTATCTTGGTTTTGAGCGCGGTCAAAAACGTGGTGTGCCGACAGTGATCCGACCAATACGTATCTATAACTTTCAACTCCGTATACGTCGGCTCTCTGCGCTGACTGCGGAAATACGCCTGAACAAACGCAAGATCGTCAAGGCTCATCGCAAAACCTTGCTCTTTATAGAACGTCGCGAGCGCGATATTGTTTTTCTGAGTAAACCCATCTACGAGTCGCGCCGGCTCGGGCGGAGCTATTTTCTGCTCGAGCGTCTGCGGCTTGTCGAGTTTGGTACTTTTCCTTTTACATAATCTACAGGAACTGAAGGACCATTAGCCT
>CATKFJ010000379.1 GCA_949747725.1 uncultured bacterium | reverse complement strand
TTCGCCGCCGAACATATTTACAAACTCGTCGAAAAAGCTGTTTGCACCCGCGCCGCCCGATCCGCTTGCGCCGCCACCGAACGACGAACCTCCGCCGGCTTGCATAGCGTCGTACTCGGCACGCTTTTGCGCGTTGGACAACGTTTCGTACGCTTCGTTCACTTCCTTGAATTTATTTGCGGCAGCCTCGTCACCGGGATGTAAATCGGGGTGATACTGCCGCGCAAGTTTACGAAAAGCGCTTTTAAGCTCATCGTCAGTCGCGGTTTTGGATACACCCAAAACTTCATAATAACTTTTTGCCATTTCTACTCCGTTATGAGAACCGACGGTTAAGCGGAGCGATCGATTTTAACGAATCATTCACGCATATAAAAACCGTGATTCTTATAAAAATACCGATTACTATCATGCTAATAAGTCGTAAACGGAAGCTCCGAAAAGGCGAACGTTTTGCATTCAATTGCAATATCGTTCTACCTGATCGGAACTTCCGAATCGGCATTCAGTTACTATACTTAATTAGTTATTCTCGTCAACCTGTTCGGGATTGTCGATAACAATATCCTCTTCCGGCGGCGGATTGTTCTCGTAAAGCTTAGAGAATATACCGTTGGATATTTTCTGCAACGACTCTACAGCATCGCGTATAGCCTCGAGATCTTCGGTCTTTGTGACTTCCTTTACGTTTGCCATTTCCTTATTGAGTTCGGCTTTGTCGTCCGCAGAAATGGTATCTCCGTTTTCACGAAGGAATTTCTCGATAGAACCGATAAGCATATCCGCTTGGTTCTTTGCATCCACAAGCTCTTTGCGCTGTGCGTCTTCATCCGCAAATTTCTCCGCGTCCTTGATAGCCTGTTGGATCTGCGCTTCCGTAAGATTGGTGGAAGCCGTAACGGTAACACGCTGCTCTTTTCCGGTGCCCTTGTCCTTAGCGGAAACGTGAACTATACCGTTAGCGTCGATATCGAAGGTAACCTCGATTTGAGGAACGCCGCGAGGTGCGGGCGGAATACCGCCAAGCTCGAAACGCGCAAGAGTCTTATTGTGCGCCGCTATCTCGCGCTCGCCCTGCAAAACGTGAATGTCGACAGACGGCTGATTATCGGTAGCCGTAGAAAATACCTGTGACTTTTTGGTAGGAATAGTCGTATTTCTCGGTATAAGCTTTGTAAATATACCGCCTACAGTTTCGATACCGAGCGATAACGGAGTAACGTCGAGAAGCAGAACGTCTTTAACTTCGCCGGCAAGAACACCGCCTTGGATAGCCGCACCGATAGCGACGCATTCGTCGGG
>CATKFJ010000378.1 GCA_949747725.1 uncultured bacterium | reverse complement strand
TTTAATGCGCGGTTATGCCAAAAAGTTGGGCGCAAAAATAAATGTTGCGCTAAACGACGCGACTCGAATAAACAACGAATATGTCGGAGCATTCGATATCGTCATAGCCGATTGTCCTTGCAGCGGAACGGGTACGCTTAAAACCAAACCCGATATACTTATTAAACGTAAGCCGTCCGATATTGACGAACTGACCGAACTTCAGCGCAAAATTCTTTACGCCGCGTCGAAGTATTGTAAAGTCGGCGGCACGCTTTGTTATTCTACGTGTTCCGTATTGCGCAGCGAAAATGAAGAACAGACCGAAAGATTTATAAAGGAACATGCCGAATATACGCTTCTTGACGAAACAAAGCTCTTACCGGATACGGATAAATGCGACGGATTTTATATCGCTCGGTTTAAAAGAGAGAGGTGATCCTCATGCGTAAACTTTTGAGTGATTACAGTTTGAGCGAACTCGAAAATATCGTCGCTGAAGAGTTTGATGAGCCTAAGTACAGAGCAAAGCAAATTATGCGTCATGTTGTCGAGTACGACTGTTTCGACGAATATACGGATATCCCCAAATCGTTGCGTGCAAAGCTCGGCGAAAACTATGTCGATAAAGCTTTGAGAGAAAAAACAAGAGTAACGGCAAGCGACGGCGCGGTACGGTATTTATTCGAAACGCAAAACGGCGATTTGATAGAGTCCGTATTTTTGCCGCATGCTTACGGCAACAGCGTGTGCGTGTCATGCCAAGTCGGTTGCGGTATGGGTTGTACATTTTGTGCTTCGGGGTACTACGGGTTTAAACGCAACCTTTCGGCAGGGGAGATTTTATCCCAAGCGCTATATATCGCGCGCGACAGAAAAGCCGATGGCGGCGTAAACAAGCTTGTGATGATGGGGAGCGGCGAACCGCTTGCCAATTATGATAACACCCTTAAATTTTTGCGCCTTGTGAATTCTCCCGACGGACTTAATATAGGTATGCGATCGGTGTCGGTATCGACTTGCGGTCTGCCCGACGGAATACGCGCTCTCATTGCCGACGATATTGCTTGCACTTTATCCTTATCGCTCCATGCGGCGACCGATATAAAGCGTAAACAAATCATGAGGGTAGCCGAGCGTTATAGCGTAATTCGGCTTGTGGACGCGCTTAAAGAGTATTTCGATAAAACAGGCAGACGCGTTATTATAGAATATATACTTATAGACGGTTTTAACAATACCGACGAGGATATTATCGCGCTTAAAAATCTTCTTAAAGGGTTATGCTGTCATGTTAATTTGATCCCGTTAAATCCGACAGACAATTGCGCAATGAAACCCCCGTCTAAAAAGCAGTCGTATGCTTTTTGCGATAACCGAAACGCG
>CATKFJ010000377.1 GCA_949747725.1 uncultured bacterium | reverse complement strand
GAACGGATGCTCCGTCGAATTTGAGCGTAGAGCATGCGTCCGATGTAATCGGCAATAACGATGTGCCGACGCGCGCAATACGCCAAAAGCCCGATTCATCGCTTGTCCGCGCCATAAATATTCTTAATGCCGACGACGATGCGATAGGACTTGTAAGCGGCGGAAGTACGGGCGCTGTTTTGACTGGAGCGACATTGATGGTGGGGCGCATAAAGGGCGTGCACCGTCCCGTGCTTGCACCGTTTTTGCCTACGGCGATCGACGGTAAGCTTGTTTGCGTTGCCGACAGCGGCGCGAACGTCGATTCCAAACCCGAGTTTTTGGCGCAGTTTGCCGTCATGGCTGATATATACGTTCGCGCTCTTTTCGGCGTGGAAAAGCCTGTTATAGGCTTGCTTTCTGTGGGAACGGAAGATCATAAAGGCGACGAACGTTCCAAAGCCGCGCATGCATTGCTTAAAGAAACGTCTTTGAATTATGTCGGCAATATGGAGGCGCGCGACGCGCTTACGGGCGATTACGATGTAATTGTAAGCGACGGATTTTCGGGCAACGTCCTTATAAAATCGGTCGAAGGCACGGCGAAGATGGTAATGAGCGAGCTGAAAAAAGCAATGTTTTCGTCGACAAAATCCAAGATAGGCGCGTTGCTTATGAAAAAACAGCTTAAGCAGCTTAAAACAAAGATGGATTATCATGCTTATGGCGGTGCGGCGTTCTTGGGCGTTAAAAAGCTTGTAGTAAAAACTCACGGTGCGTCAAACGAGGTTTCTACAAAAGCGTCTATACGTAATATAATAAGAATGCATGAGAATAACATTCTCGACAGTATAAGAGATGGAATGGCTCAACCGCAAGAGGCGGAAGAAGTAAAGAGTGAATAGTTTCGATCCGAATATTATACAGGCACGCATTTGCTACGAATTCAAAAACCCAAAACTGCTGGAAGCGGCGTTCACGCATGCGTCGTACGTTAATGAACATGACGGTACCGCTAACGAGCGAATTGAGTTTTTAGGCGACTGCGTGCTTAATTTTTTAGTCGGCGAGCGCATGTTTAAACAGGACCCGTCGGCAAAAGAGGGCGATCTGTCGGAGCGCCGCGCTGCCCTTGTATCGCGTGCGCCGCTTGCGCGGATCATCGACGATTTAGGTTTATTGGAATATCTGCGAGTAGGCGTGGGCGTCGATAAATCGGCATTTTCGGTAAAAGCGCGTTCCGACGTATTCGAGGCTATGGTCGGAGCCGTTTATTTGGACGGCGGAATAGACGCGTGCGAGACTTTGCTTGATAATATATATTACGATAAAGTTATTCCCGAGTATGATTACAAAAGCGCGTTGCAAAAGTTTGCCGCGGCGTTGGGATATGAAGTTTCGTACGATACT
>CATKFJ010000376.1 GCA_949747725.1 uncultured bacterium | reverse complement strand
TCAAGCAGATATTTAATAGTGGGAAGCGCGCCGAGTATACGGTTCTCGTCGGTGATGACGCCGTCTTTCATGGGAACGTTGAAGTCGCAACGCACAAGCACGCGCTTGCCTTTTACGTCCACATCACGTACTGTTTTTTTGTTCATATTTATTATCTCCTTATGGATTTATTTTGCTTAGTTATAAAGAAATCGATACCTTACTGCGATATGCTGCGGTACTGACCCACAAGATACTCAAAACTGTCGCACACCTGTAAGAAATCGGTATAGCTGTCGCTCTGCGCGGCAATCAGCACGGGCGCGGTCATCTTGCGTCTGTCGAGATCTGCGAAAAACTTATCGAACCTGTATTTACCGCATCCCGGCAAACACCATTCGTTCTTTACAACGTCCTGAACCTCGATCAAATTTATGCGCTGAGGCGGACAGGCATCTATAAACTCGCGTATGTCGTAACCTGCCACTTCCGCTTGATACAAGTCAAATGTAGCGAACATTCTCGGGCATTTATCGAGTATGCGCTTGAAAAACTCGGGCGTTGCAGCATACGACCAACGCATGTTTTTAAGCGACAGACTGACGCCGTACGACGCCGCGATATCGGATAACTGAACAAGCCGCTGTGCAAGCCGCATATAGTCGAAGTCTTTTGAATCGGTAAGATTGATCGGACCGCGGAACGTGTAGAACTTGGCGCCGAACGCAAAACACGCGTAGCACACCTTGCGGAACAAAAGTTCCGCGTCCGCGCGAACGCGCATGTTCGGCGAAAACAACTGCGGCTCGAACTGTGTGGATAACGGCGAAACCGCCACTACGTTCATTCCCCCACGCAACGACGCGAGTTTATCTATGTACGGCTTTTCATAATCGGAAAAAGTGTTAAGACACACTTCAGTCGTATCGACGCGCATCTTTCTTAGCAAATCGAAGACGTTTTCCGCCGCAACCGTATTAAAGAATGTAGACGTGGATATACCGATCTTCATACTAAACAATTATACTACTTTATATCGTAAAAGGCAAGCGTTTGCAAAGGCTTGAAATTGACGTTCGCCCGTCGCCATTACGAAAAAAGCCAAGCGCCGACAACATATATTACGATAAACGCTACATCATCGGCGCAATAAGCCGCAATACGCTTCTCACAATTCGCGTCAACAGCGTAACGTCATTTATTTCGTCCGCAGTCACTTCCTTGCTCACCGCTTGAGTCGCGTTAAAATCGGCTTTCATTTCCGCGATAGTACCCACATTGTACAGCAATGCGCCGTCCTCGTAATGCAGATAGAACGAACGGTAATCCATATTGCACGTACCTATAAACGCGCGGTCGTCATCCACTATCACCGTTTTGGCATGTATGAATCCCGGCGAATACGCGTACACC
>CATKFJ010000375.1 GCA_949747725.1 uncultured bacterium | reverse complement strand
TAGATCAAAAAACAACGGGTAGAAATCCGCGCTCTACCGTAGGCACTGTCACCGAGATCTACGACTATATGCGGTTGCTGTTTGCGCGTGTCGGCGACGTTTATTGTCCGCAATGCGGTTCGGAGATTCATCAGCAAACGGTGGACGAAATAGTAGATAAAATAATGACGTTGCCGCAAGATAGCAAGGTAATGATCATTTCGCCCGTCATACGCGGAAAAAAGGGCGAGTATTCTAAAATGTTCGAGGACTTTAAAAAAGCCGGATATTCGCGCATGCGCGTCGACGGAAACATTTATACCGTCGACGAAGAAATAAAGCTCGATAAAAATTCCAAGCACGATATTTCGGTTGTAGTGGACCGTCTTATTATAGAGCCGGATATAACTCAACGTCTTACGGATTCGGTAGAAACGGCGCTCAAACTTTCCGACGGTCTTGTTATTGCGTTCTACGACGAAAAGGAGCTTTTGTTTAATACCAAATATACGTGCGGCAATTGCGGATTGTCATTGTCCGAGGTCGAGCCGCGGTTGTTTTCGTTCAATTCGCCGTTCGGTGCATGCCCGACATGCGGCGGCCTTGGGTTTTTGACGAAAATCGATCCCGATCTGCTGTTCTTCGGCGACACGTCGTTGCAGGAGCTTGTGGACGGAGGTCAGCTCGACAGCGCTCCTCATTTCGAGCTATGCTTTAACGCGCTTGCAAAAAAGTACGGATTCACGCTAAAGATGCCGTTTAAAAAGCTCAAGCCCGAAGTGCGCGATATAATACTGTACGCTAAGGACGAGCCTATAGTTATCGAGTATAAGACAGGGCATTACCATCACAGCGAACGGATAGTTTACGAGGGTATGGTCCCGTTTTTGGAACGCCGTCTTGCCGAAACGTCGAGCGACGGCGTGCGTTGGCGTATAGGTCGGTATACCAATTCGCAACCTTGTCCCGATTGCGGAGGCAAGCGCCTTAAAAAGGAAGCTTTGTCTGTAAGAGTAGGCGATAAAAACATAGACGAGCTTTGCGCGATGCCCGTAAAGAATCTCTACGAATTTTTCGCAACGCTTACGCTTACTCCGTCCAAGACCATGATAGCCGAACGCGTGCTTAAAGAGATACGCACGCGGCTTGAGTTTTTGATGAACGTCGGACTCGAATACCTCACTCTTTCGCGTTCTGTGCAAACGTTGTCGGGCGGCGAGGCGCAGCGTATAAGGCTTGCTACACAGATAGGTTCG
>CATKFJ010000374.1 GCA_949747725.1 uncultured bacterium | reverse complement strand
TTTTTTATTTGATTTTACCGTGATGAGATCGGTTTCATATCATAAAACTGAAACCGACCCCGACTATGAACGCTATTCCGACTTTAACGCCGAATTTCCAGCCTATTTTGGCAGTGCGCTTATAGAGCGTCGAAACTGCGTAAGCGGCGCCGGCGACGAGTACTGTAAGCAAATATGAGTTCAACGTACCCAATAGCGCGAGCGAGAAAGTATACAGCGGTATCATAGTTTTATAGCCGAAATAGCTCTCGGATAACTGTTCGCAATTTTCGGCTTTTGCGACCCTTTCAGAAAAAAACAATCCTATTGCCGCGGCTATGCCGAGCGAAGCGACCGTTATCATTCCGACCCATTGCATAAAACTTACATCGACGGCTGAAGAAATATTTTTGAAAAAGTTTCCGAAGAAATACCACGATATGAGCGACATCGCGCCGAACGGAGTAAAAAACAGAGTCACTCTGTAAACACCCATAAATTGAGATATTACTTCGACGACCGTGCCGAGCGACATGCCCGTCATTATAACGAAGGCTATACCGTCGACAAATCTGTTTGCGCGCGTAAATATAAAAGACGTCATCGAATAGATCACGGCCATAGGTATAAGCATTGCAAAATACATGAATACAAAATTAACGTTATTCAACAATGCGCCGAACGTAGCCATAGCCGTAAAACTGCCCACCCAATACGCGACAGTGAATGATGAGAACAATACGATAAGACCCACCGAAAACTTAACGGCAAGAATACAAGTATGCGAAAGAGGCAAAGAGTAATAAAGATCCACACTGCGCTTTTTCATTAAATATTCGAGTTTCCAAATGGGTATTATCACACTCAACGCACCGCCTATCGCGACTATAGAATCGGTAGGCATGCGTCGGCTTCCCCACTCGAGAATGTCTTCCGCCGACATCAGAATAGATACTTCATATATCGCCGCCGTCAATACGGCAAGTATACACATGACAAATAGCGATTTTTTAAGTTCGTAAACAAAATATTTTTTCATGGTTTATTCCCCTTTATCGTAATCTAAATATCCGCGGCTCTGCACTTCCTCAATAAACATATCCTCGAAATCCATTTGAATTTCTTCGACAAACAGCGGCGAAAGTTCTTTTATCCGTTCTATAGCGTCATTACTGTTTCCGTGTGCGACTACCGTTATGACTTTACCGATCTTACTTAAACGCAAAACTTCAAACGGTAGCCGTTCGCGCGTAAACTCTTGATCGTCGCCGAACGCAAATTGCAATTTAAATATTTTTTCGAGTGCATCGACCAGCGCGCCGCATTGTTTTACGGTAGATCTATCAATCAGAATAAAGCTGTCGCATATATCCTCAAGCTCGCGCAACGAGTGCGACGAAATAACGACTGTCGTGCCGCGTTCCTTACAT
>CATKFJ010000373.1 GCA_949747725.1 uncultured bacterium | reverse complement strand
TCTTTCCCAATAATTCAGGAGAATTACATGAAAAACGTTAATCTTAAAGTCAACGGCGTTGCTGTGACCGTTCCCGAGGGAACGCGCATACTCGATGCGGCTGTCAAAGCCGGATTTAAAGTCCCTACGCTGTGCTATATGAAAGATCTTTGCAACGAGAGCAGCTGTCGCGTGTGCGTTGTCGAAATAAAGAACAACCGTAAACTCATGACTGCGTGTTCTACCGTTGTCGCCGAGGGCATGGAAGTATTTACCAATACGCCCAAAGTCCGCGCGGCGCGTAAAATCACTCTCGAGCTTATGCTCAGCAATCACCATAAAGAGTGCTTGAGCTGTGTGCGCAGCGGCAAGTGCGAGCTTCAGAATCTTGCTACCGAATACGGTTGCGACGCCGCTAAGTACAACGGCGCGATGAATTCGTACGATGTAGACGAAGCTACGGAATACATTATTCGCGATAACAATAAGTGCATACTTTGTCGCAGATGCGTTGCGGCGTGCAACAAGGTGCAAACTGTCGGCGTTATAGACGCCGGCAACCGCGGTTTTGCTACGCGCATAGCAAGTCCGTTCGATAGGAATCTTTCTCAAGTCCCGTGCGTTGCGTGCGGTCAGTGCATCAACGTTTGTCCTACGGGCGCGCTTCGCGAAAAGGATAGCATAAAAGATGTGGAGAAATTGCTTGCGGACCCTGCTAAAACGGTCGTTGTCGGTACGGCTCCGGCGGTTCGCGCGGCGCTCGGCGAGGAATTCGGCTATCCCATCGGTACGGATACCGAGGGCAAAATGGTCGCGGCGTTGAAAGCGATAGGTTTCGATAAGGTTTTCGACGTAAACATGGCGGCGGACATGACTATAATGGAAGAGGGTACGGAATTCCTTGCTCGGCTCAACGATCCGAACGCAACGTTGCCTATGATCACGTCGTGCAGCCCCGGCTGGATACGTTTTATCGAATTCAATTATCCCGAACAGCTTAAAAATCTGTCGACGTGCAAATCGCCTCAGCAGATGTTCGGCGCGATCATGAAAACGTATTATGCACACAAGCTCGGTATCGACCCCAAAGATCTTGCCGTCGTAACGGTCATGCCGTGTATAGCCAAAAAATTCGAGATCACGCGCGACGATCAGAGCGCTGCCGGTGTCCCCGATATCGACGTTTCCATCACCACGCGCGAGCTTGCTCGAATGATCAAAAATTACGGTATAGACTTCAAATCGCTCGACGCCAAGACCGAGTTCGACGACCCGATAGGCAAGGGCAGTACCGCCGGACTTATATTCGGCGCGACGGGCGGCGTTATGGAAGCCGCGCTCCGTACCGTCGCCGAAACGGTCATGAACGAACCGCTTGAAAACGTTGACTTTAAAGCCGTACGCGGCACTAAAGGGATCAAAGAAGCGTCCGTAACATTGAACGGCAAAACGATAAATATCGCC
>CATKFJ010000372.1 GCA_949747725.1 uncultured bacterium | reverse complement strand
ACCCACCGATTGCGTTTGTCGCAACGGTGAAACTCCATTTGTTTTAAATGCACTTTATCGGTATTGTAACGTCCGAGCGCATTGTTGTCGAACCGACGTTTCTGCTCACGCTCTATCCGCAATATCTTCTCTATGATCTCACGCAAAATATCACTTCCTTATAATAAATCAGCAAACGACAAAACACGTCATAGTCCTTGCGACTCGGCGCGGTAAAATATATGTACATGACTCCATTACTTTCGGTTATTACCGCACTTACCTTTTTCATAATGCCCGCGCCTACTACCCTGTACGACGCCACAATGACCGCGGTCGTCGATCTTCCGGCAGGATATTTCGTTTTGCAAAACGACACGAACGCGCCCGAAGGCTATATTTCCGTCGTTTACGACGATCTGAGCGGCTATGTAAAATCGACGAGCGTGGACGCCGTCGATTACACTCCCGTGACCAAGTACGAAAAAACGGTTACTTTCTCTTGCGATAACGACGGGCAGCCTGTCAACTTACGCGCCGCGCCGCGAAAAAACGCCGAAATAATTTCCACCCTCGATCGCGACGCAAGCGGCAGATGCTACGGCTCTATCGACGGCGACGTACTCATTAAGGACGCCGGCAATACTTGGTACTACGTTAGCTGTAACGGATTGCGCGGATACTGTTACTATGCGCATGTGAGCGTTACGCCTACGCCGCCTAACATTATAGAAAAAGAACAGCCTGTAGTCGCCGATCCCACTCCGCCGGAACAACCCGACGATCCGCCGGAACAAAAACAAACCATGTCGTCGACCGCCGCAATAATCTTTATCGTGGCATTGTGCATACCCGTTCCGTTCATAATGTTCTTTCTTTTCAAAAAACCCAAAGACGAATAAATCGGTCAAACTCCGACATTCCCTAACGTCTGTTTTTTAGACGTATACACCCTATCCGAGCCGCTCTTTACTTTGAGCGGTCTTTTCTTTTTGATCAGCTTAAATAAATATTCGAACTCTTTGTTCACGCGCTCAACGGTATATCCCGCAGCGGCAATGCTCGCAACGGCGGACATATAAAGTCCCTGCGGCGCCGATATGCCGCCGAACACGCATGCCCGTAACAGTCCGAATTGCTCCCTCAGTCCGCGTTCGATAAATCCGTAAAGAACGGTAAGATTGCACAAGTCGATACGCCTGTTGTCAAGTTCGATAAGCTTATTCGCTACTTTGATCGCAGGCGACGTCAAGTCCGATATCAATATCTCCTGTTCGCCGTCTATCCTGTCCTGCAAACCGTATATAAGCGGATATATAAGAATTATGTTTTCGATTGTTTTACGCTCGGTACGCACTCTGTCATCTCCTTGTCTATTTTCAACCGCATTCTATCATGCTATTACTGACAACTGTGTGTCTCTATTTGCGTAACCAATAAAATAATTTCAGGCAAAAGAAAACGCCGATCTCTCGACGTTTCTAACATTCATTTAATAGCGGCGCTACTTAGTTT
>CATKFJ010000371.1 GCA_949747725.1 uncultured bacterium | reverse complement strand
TTAACACGGGCTTTTTGCCGCTCGCGCGTATGAGACAGCTTGCCGTCACACTACACTAACTTTTCGAGTTCGAGCGTCAGTTCTTGGATCCTGTCGCGCTTTAAGTCTATCTCCGCCGTGAACGCGCAGAAATAGTCGACGTCCTCTTTATTCGGCTCGCTCTTGCTTATAAGCGATTTTATCAGCGCGGCTTCCGACCGACTGCGCTTTATTTCGAGTATTTTTATCTCTTCCGAGATCATACGTATTTCTTTTGCCATTTCGCGTTTGATTGACATTTCCTTATTCCTCCTCGGTTTGGGTCGTTGTTTCGGTTGTTTGCGGCGGTTGGGGTTTTTCTTTCTTCTTCGCCGCTTTCTCGCGCATTTCGTTCGCACGGTTCTTCATTATTTCCGCTTTCGCTTTCAGCTGTTCCGCTTGCGCCTCGTTTTGCTCCGCTTTCTTTTCCAATGCTTCCGCGCGTTCTTCGGGGCTCTTTACTCGGTTCTTTTCTTTCTCGCGCTCCTTTTCCTCTTGCTTCATTGCTTTCTTCTCTTCCGGCGTCATCACTATTACTTTCGCTTTCGCTTTCATTGCTTCCGCTTTCTTACGCATTGCCTTCGCTTTCGCTTCCAGCTCCGCGGCTTTCTCTTCCGGTGTTTTTGCTTTCTTTTCCAAGTTCTCCGCTTTCTTTATCGTCTTTTTCTCTTCTTTCTCCGTCATTGTCGCCGTGCTCTCCGCGCTCTGCGCCGCCGCTGCCATCCGCCCTGCGCGCACTGCCGCGATCGTTGCGTCAACGTCCGCTTTTGCGCGAATTCTTATTACCATCTTACCCGTCAACAACTGCAACACGCCTTTTATGTGCAGTATCGACATCACTATTACTATAACTGCCACTACGCCTATTACGATCAGCAGTACGCCCCACCACGGCATGCCCTGCGTTATGACCGTGTTGCTTTCGGGTGCGAACACTCTGAACGTCGTGCTGTAATTCAATGCCGAATAATCGTCCGTTCCGCTTACTTGCGCGGTCATTATATACAGCCCCGCGCGCATACCGCTCAACGTGTCCACGCCTGTCGAGTTGTCGTAATACACGCATTCGCCCGTTTCGTCGGTTATTTTTACTATTACTTGCTCGCCGAACTTGCTTTTGCTCTGCGGCGCGTTTTTGTCCTTATCGTAATTGCCCGTTATCCAGCTTTCTATGCTCGGGCTTTCTTCCCAATAGTTTTCCGCTTTCAGGATATTGAACATTATTTCTTCGTCGCTCAATTCCGAATAGCTACTCGTTCCGTCCACCCACACGCGCAATATGTATCTCGTCACGCCGAGCGTGTTGATCAGCGTTACCGTTTCTTCGTCGCTGACAACATAGCACTCGCCGTATGTCTGATCGATTATTTTCTCGACGGCTATGTCCGCCAGTCCATCTATATCCTCACCGTTGCCGTTCAATATGCTTATATGCACGTTTGCTTCGGGCAAAAGATACTTCGGCTTCGCTATTAT
>CATKFJ010000370.1 GCA_949747725.1 uncultured bacterium | reverse complement strand
CAAACTGCCTTTTCGTTGCACCGAGGTTTATACAACACTGACTAAGCTTTTCGCTGTCCTTACCTATATACGGAACTTCGCCTATGCACCAACATGATATCGGAGAGGAGTAATTCTTGCTCATATTAACGGCAATTTTTTTCTCATCTGTTGAAATCTTCGGCTTTGGCAGCCTAAAATTGACTGAATCATTTAACGCCCTAAAATAAAACTTAACGCAAACGCATTGGCAAGGCTCAAGCCGTACAGAGTAATTGCTATTAGTAAGCAATTTGTAACTTTTCGTTGATTCCGAGTAACTGATATTTGTATGTTTTGTATTGTTAAAGTTTTCGTTTATTAAAATTATTTCCGACGAAAAATTTTCAAACGCTTTAATTGCTTTTTCAAGCGGTACTGGGTTTGCATTAAAACCTTGTTGATAAAACATGTTATCAATTAGTTTAACACCTCTATTTTTTTGCGGATTATTATTACTATTTAAATATTCTTCATATTTTTTATATGCGCAAGCTAACAGAAGAGAATTTATATGGCGATTGTTCGCTTTTTCTTTTATGTCTTCTATTTTTTCAATTAAAGCTGCAATTGTGCAATTAAGATTATTTATATCAAATTGACTATCTATTTTACGGATTTCAGCAATTTTTTCTTTAATCGTAAAATCACCGAAAGATTTAACTAGCTCTACAATATCATTGTCTTGATAGACTATCAAAGTCAACATATTCATAGATGCGTAGCGCGCTAAATTTACAAGGGTTCCTTTTGTCAATTTTGATTTGGAAAATATTATCACTTTGTTAATTTTAAATATTTCCGCCATTATAAATGTGCCGGCTATTCTACTCAATTCTAAATGCCGACTATAACATTTTGCTTCAGCCCAAATCTTTTCATCGCGGAAAACAGCGTAAAAATCCTTACCGCCGTCGTGCTTATACTCGGTATGTTCAAATGTAAAATCAGGATACAGTTTGCTTAGAAGTAATCCTACAAATGTCTCAAAAATATCACCGACATATTGTTCTGAAGTCGATTTAGCTTTCATACGTTTACCTTAAATAATTACAAGTTATTGTAAGTCTATTCTACCATATAATGATATAATTTGCAAT
>CATKFJ010000369.1 GCA_949747725.1 uncultured bacterium | reverse complement strand
CTAATAAAATGTTTGAGGCGATGGGTATCGCGTATTACGGTCCGTTTGACGGGCATAACGGGCGCGAGATGGTAGACGTTTTTACGCAGGTAAAAAATACAGACAAACCTGTGCTTGTGCATGCTATCACCGATAAAGGGCGAGGGCTTAAAAGCGCGACTACGGATCCCGAACATTCGCACGGAATTTCGTCGGCGAATTCTGTGAGCGGCAACGATTTTTCGGCAGTGCTCGGTTCTTTTTTGAACGAAGCCGCTCAAAAAGACGAGCGTATAACGGCTGTGACGGCGGCAATGGCTATCGGTACGGGTTTGGAAAAATTCGCCGTCGAGCATCCCGACAGATTCAAAGACGTCGGTATTGCGGAAGAACATGCCGTAACATACTGCGCCGCGCTTGCTGCGTCGGGCATGAAACCGTATTTTGCCGTATATTCTACATTTTTACAGCGCTCGTTCGATCAGATATTGCATGACGTTTGCATAGGTAATTATCCCGTTACGTTGTGTATAGACAGAGCCGGCGTCGTAGGATCGGACGGTGTTACGCACCAGGGCGTTTTCGATTTGAGCTATCTGTTGCTCATGCCAAACATGACCGTTATGTGTCCGTCGGACGGAAACGAACTAAAAGATATGCTCGAATTTTCGCTGAGTTATAACGCACCGCTTGCTATAAGATATCCCAAGTCGTATTCGGTGAACAGGGAGCATGCCAAATTAGTGTACGGAAAGTGGGAAAGAGTAATAGAGCGCAAGTCGGGCATATACGTGCTTTGCGCGGGCGGAAGGGCGTTGGATGTTGCTTTGCGCGCATCGGAACTGAATAAGCTCAATGTGAACGTAATAAACGCTCGGTTCGTAAAACCGCTCGATCGAGAATTTTTGAGCAAAATAAACAAACCAGGAAATACCGTTATTACCGTCGAAGATAATGTTGTATGCGGCGGTTTCGGAATGAATGTGCTTATGGCGTTGAATTCTTTAGGTAAGCGCGCCGAGTGCAGGGTGATTGCGCACGGCGACGAGTTTATCGACGACAGAGATATCGTATCGTCGCTCGAAAAGTCGGGGATCAGCGTTGAAAATCTTACCGAAATAGTCAAAAGTGTTGAATAATTTGTTTTACAATGGTATACTGTACTTATGAAAATCGGCGTTTTTTCCAATCCGTATAAAGATCCCGAAAATATTATCGGGGATAAAATATTCTCGGCGGCGCGTGCCGTGGGCATAGATGCCGTGCGTTATTCCGAAGACGGCAATTACGACTTTATCGCGTCCGTAGGCGGTGACGGCACTATTTTGCGCATAGTCAAGCATTGCGTTGTCAGCGAAACGCCTATACTCGGCGTAAATATGGGGACTGTCGGATTTTTGACGGAGGTCGAACCGAGCGAACTCGATAGCGCAATGAAACGCCTGATCGAGCGAGACTACATGCTCGAGCGTCGAGCGCTTATCGACGCGGAAATAGGCGGCGTACATAGTCATGCTCTG
>CATKFJ010000368.1 GCA_949747725.1 uncultured bacterium | reverse complement strand
TTACGGTTTTACCGCTATCGAGCGCAGGAAACACTATTCTGTTTAAGTGATCGCGACGTGCCGCGGAATACAGATACAGCTCAGTAACGGCGTCGGGAGAATACGCCGGATCGAGCAACAGCGACCGCAGTTTTTCGGCAAGCTCCGCACCGCCCGGTTCGCGCGTAAGCACAGTCGGTATGTTCATGCCGTTGAGAGCGTCCGCAAGCATAGCGCACTGCCTGCTCTTTCCGGCGCCCTCTACGCCTTCCAATACGATAAATCTGCATTTGTTCATATGTTCACTCGATCTCCCCGATACTTTTACGCAGTGCGATTTTCAATCTTTCAACGTCGTTCGGCGTATTTTCCGCCGTAAAAATAAACACTATATACCGATCGTCTACTTTTTCAGAATATACGCCGTTAAGACACAACCGCTTATTCAGTTTGTACGGCGATATCCCCATTCTCGCCGCGTCAAGCACGGGACGGGTATAATCGTCGTTATCCAAAAACACGAACTCTTTTCTGAGATCGCACAGCGGCGCGTACAGCGCTTTATAGCGTTCGCGCGCGGCTCCGCCCGTAACTTTCGATATTGCGCCGTCCACGGACGCGTACAACAGATACGACGGACTTGTTGTACCCATAAGCTCGACGGTATCCGATAAAGCCGCGCTTCGGGTATCGTCGAGATTATCGAGAAGTATCGCGCTTTGCGTGAGCGCCGACAGCGTTTTATGCGCCGACACGTTGCAAATATCGCAATAGCGCGCTACGCTCTCGGGCAACTCTTGCGCAAACCCGAAATGCGCGCCGTGCGCGCTGTCCGCTATAAACATCAACCCTTTTTTGGCGCAATACTCGGCTATGCCACTATTGTCGGCGCAATAACCGTAATATGTGGGTGTGGTCACAACTACCGCTTTGGTCTGCGGCGTTAATGCTTTATCGATCTGCTCGACAGTAAGCGGACGGACGCATCCCTTTTCCCCTGCCGCAACATAAGCCTTGCCCGACAGCATAAAACCGTCGAATACGGAGCGATGCGAATTTATATCGACTACCGCGTCCGCGGCGGCGTAATATACAGAAGCTTTAACGCCTTGAGAACTGCCGCCGCATAAAAACTTGGCATGCTTAACTCCGTATGCCGCGGCAGCACGGCTTTCGGCTTTGGCTACCGCGTCCGACGGAAAACTGTCGTCGGTAAGCTCCGTCAAATCGTACTCGCAGAGCGCGCCCTTATGTCCGGGCGTGTGCAAGCGCAATTTATCTTGCTCCGCCGCCGATTTTATTTCGTCGAATAAGCTCATTTATATGTTGTGAATAATAAAATTTCGTAACCCCTGTGCGTCCGAGGCGACGCGACGGCTGACGCCGTTAATATCGAACTATATCGCACAGTGCACTCAAGCCGCTGAGCGCATAGATGCGAGTTAGACAAGGAAGTCCGAGCGTCGTCCGACGGGAGTGTAGAACCGCCTACACGACCGAGGCGACGCGACGGCTGACGCCGTTAATATCGAACTATATCGCAC
>CATKFJ010000367.1 GCA_949747725.1 uncultured bacterium | reverse complement strand
TACGGCGGCGCGGGCGGCGCGGCTATTTCATCATGTGCGGCCGGCGCCGGCGGCGGCGGCAGCAGTTACGTAAAGAGCGGACTTACCGGCGCGGTGTATCAGAGCGGACAGCGGGCAAGCAACGGTCAGGCGAAAATCACTGTCGTACAGGTCAACAGTAATCCTACGTCGAGAAGCGCATCGGTCACGGTGGGCGCGCGCGGCGTAGTAACGTCTTCTTCTCCGTCGAATATTGCTGCGAGTACGATAGCGAGCGACCCGGAGGGTACGGCTGTCGCGTATACCGCAGGTTCTTCTTCCAACTACGACAATCTTCCTTCGTCCAACACCGGACTGTGGTTGAATTCGAGTCTTTCCACGCTTGCGACAAACTATTTCGACTGGACGTGGTCGAGTACGACTTTAAGTATAACTAACGTAAAACGTTATCCGAGAAGCGGTATAGACGGCAGTACGGCAAACGGTAAACTCGTTTTGTATACAAGAGTGCGCGATTCGTTCGGAACAAACACTCAGCGCGGAACGTCGGTCGTAAGCTTTACCGTTACGGTAAGCAGAAATACCATAAGCGTTAAGAGTCAAACTGCTACCTATTACAACGTCGGTAATTCTACCGTATTGCCGACGGGGGATTATGACCCTGCCAAAGCCGGCAGCGCCATATACAATACGGCGCCAGGTAAAGCGACGCTGTTTGTTAAAAAAGCGCTTCCCATCAATTCTACGGTAACGATAAATGCCGCAGGACTGTTGAACGGCGTATATTCGGGCGACACTGCTGTGATATCAGTTTACAGCACGCCTACCGCAATGTCGAGCGGTAAATACAGCGTTACTGGTACTTCGCGGACGTCGTATGATTCGGCTAAAGCGGCTATAGCCGGCGCGTACACTTCGATCACGATAAAAAGTCTTGCGCCCGATTCGTCTTTCCAAGTATTGCCTGTAAGGCTTTATGCGGTAGAAAATACAACGGCTTACGGTTCTGCAACGCCGTACTGTTCGGCGGATATAGCGTATTTGAGCCTCGATATTGTATTCAAGCTCGAAAATACAAGACCCGTTGTCGGCAGTCGCAGTAATTTAGTGAATCTGGCTGTCGGGGAAACTCAGACCATTTCGCTTAAAGATTATTTTACCGACGTCGACGGTATTAACAATACGTCGCACACTATCTCGGGCGTTGTGATCCCGTCTAACGAATTTATACAGTTAAAGAGCAACAGCGTAGGATACAATTCCGTCGTCAGTTTGCCGACGAATAATAATTTCTATAATATAGGAACGGCAAACGGCACTACGTCTTTGACCGATAGCGCGCAGAGCGGCACTGCTACGGGCTTTGCAGGTAAGAATTTCGCTTATAATTCCACCGCGCCAGTTTCGGGATCGTCGCCCGATTCGGCGTTTATGCGATTCGGTTATTCGGGTTCTACTCTTACCGTAGTCGGATTGCGGTCGAGTTATTCTCAATACGTTGCCGGCAGGCAGAATGCGCCCGGGCATTTTTATCTGTTGTTGCATATC
>CATKFJ010000366.1 GCA_949747725.1 uncultured bacterium | reverse complement strand
GATGTATACGGGCAACCAAGTAGCAACATACCGTTCGCCGCTTTCCGAGATTTGGAATGTAAGTTTCAACGAGAGCGCCGACTAATTCAGTTAGGATCGATAAATGGTTAAGTATATCATAAAACGAGTTTTATACTCTATACTGATTTTGTTTTTCGTGTCGCTCATTCTGTATTTGCTGATGAGAATGTTGCCTGTAGACTATGTCGAAAAGCACTTCCTTTCGCAAGCGTCGCAGGGCACGGTATCGAAAGAGGAAATAGACCGAATAAAAGAACTGTACGGTTTGGCGGACAGTTCTTTCGGCGGCATCATTAAAGGCTATTTCGGATGGTTGGGTGCGGCATTGAAAGGCGATTTAGGCACGTCGTTCAAGTATAATCAGCCCGTAGGACAGGTTATATTCGATCACATGTGGATATCGTTCAGCGTGGCTCTGATTGCATTCATACTCCAGTTTATGATTGCAATTCCGCTTGGTATAAAGGCAGCTACGCGTCAGTACGGCGCCATCGATTATACCACGTCTGTTTTTGCTATGATGGGTATTTCGCTCCCGGGATTCTTCCTTGCGATAATACTTATCCGAATTTTTTCGGTAGGGTTAGGATGGTTCCCGACATCGGGTCTGTACGACGCTACGATAGACTGGACAGGTAATGCCGGCGGTAAGCTTATTAACGAATTGTGGCACATGGTGCTTCCTATGATAGCGATCGTTATAGGCTCTGTCGGCGGTCTTATGCGTCATACCAGAACAAATACGCTCGAAGTGCTGAATCAGGACTATATACGTACGGCGCGCGCAAAAGGATTGTCGGAGCATAAAGTCGTTTATAAACACGTTTTCCGCAATACAATGGTTCCTATCGTAACGATGACCGCCGGAATAATACCGAGTTTGTTCGGCGGTATGATGATATTGGAGCAGGTTTTCTCGCTTGACGGTATCGGTCAGATAGCGTACGGCGCATTGCATGAAGGCGATATTCCGTTCGTTATGGGATATAACATGTTCATAGCCATACTTACGGTTATAGGCACGCTTTTGTCCGATATTACATATATGCTTGTCGATCCACGCATTAAGATATCTAAGTAGGCGGATAGTTAAACATATGGCAAATAAAAAACAAAAAATAAACGAAGAACGGGATATGTCTACGGTAAACGCAGAAGACAATGTCGTTTCCGTAAATACTGCCGAAGATACGGATGTTTCGTCTATGTACGAACAGCCCGATGCTAAGGTTGCGTTGGAAGAGCGTACGTCGGAAGTTGCGGACAGTGTGGCGTTGCCTGTGTTTGACGCACAGCCTGCCGAATCGGAATTGGAAAAGAAAGACGGCGATGCCCAGGAAGTGCTTGCCGACCGTGTGCGTATCGTTTCGCCGCTAAAGCTTGTTATCAAACGGTTTTTCCGCTCGCGATTGTCTGTCGTGGGATTGACCGTATTCTTGGCTGTTTTGTTATTTTCATTCTTGGGACCGCTGTTTGTTCCGTGGGGTGAGAGCGAGATAGACAGATCGCAATCTTACAGTACGTTTTACAGTTATATTTCT
>CATKFJ010000365.1 GCA_949747725.1 uncultured bacterium | reverse complement strand
GTAACGCCTGATAATATCTTCCAACCGCTCTTGCGAATAGGAGTTTACAACGTCGTACGCCGAAAAGTTCTGTGTCCTGTCCATGCGCATATCGAGTCGCCCGTCGTGCATATAAGAAAAACCGCGCTCCGCGTCGTCGAGCTGATGCGACGATACGCCGCAATCGACTACCGCGCCGTCGATCTTCGTTATGCCGACAGACTCAAGAAGTTCCGCCGCATTTTCGTATTGACCTTTAATGTACGTTATATCGCCCTTTACGTGGGCTTTGCAATATTCGATCGCGTCGTCGTCGCGGTCTATTGCGACAACGCTGCCGCCTGCATCGAGTATCCGTTGCGTATGTCCGCCGCCGCCGAGCGTCGCGTCCAAATACAGCCTGCCTTTTTCGACTTCGAGATAAGAAATTATCTCGTCAGCCATTATCGGGATATGATACATATCAATTCCCGTTGGACGCAGTAAACGGCGCAACTATCTTTTTATAGTCGATCGCTTGCATGTGCGCCTTGAACGCTTCTTCGTCCCAAATTTCAACGCGGTCGAGCGCGCCTATCGAAATAACGTTCTTGCTCAAGCCGCACTGTTCTATGAACGACGAATTGAGCGACACCCTGCCCTGCTTGTCCTCTGTAAGCGGCTGCGTAGACGAAAATATGGCGCGCTTGATGTCGTTCATATCGGTATCGAGAAGATCGGCATGACTGAATCTTTCCTTGACAAGCCTGTCGAAATCCTCGCCCGTATAAATAAACAAACATTTCTCGAAACTGCAGAAGATCATGGGGTTGTCGCCGAGCAGCTTGCGAAAAGCGGGCGGTATTCTCAACCGTCCCTTGTCGTCCATTTGATGATGATACTGCCCGTAAAACACTGTTCTTGACCCTCACGGCGTAGTTCGCCATAATTCATAAGTATTTTACCACAACATGTGACCACTGTCAACCCTTTTTAACCAAATTTACCCTATTTTTTATACGGTCGATCATTCGGACGGCTAAATGCGACATAATTCGACGCAAAGCGACGTCGAACGTTGACTAAACGCGAACAAGCGCGTCGAAAACTCGGGAAACGCGCCGCCACTGCGCCGAATACGGGTTGACAATATCAGGCATAAGTATTATAATGAAACCGATATGAAAATTCAAGATATTTATCAAGCGCAAGAGCGCCTTAACGGAACGGTGCACCATACGCCGATCGAGCTGTCCGAAACGTTTTCGGCGATGTCGGGCGGCAGAGTTTATTTAAAGTGCGAAAACCTGCAAAAGACGGGTTCGTTCAAAGTGCGCGGCGCGCTGAACATGATATCCAAGCTCGATCTTAAAGCGGACACCAAGGTGTTCAGTTGTTCCGCAGGCAATCACGCGCAAGGCGTGGCGTTTGCGGCGTCGCGGCGCGGCGTGAAGTCGGCAATATATATGCCGCTGTCCACGCCCATCGCCAAGATAGCGGCGACCGAGGGGTACGGCGCGGAAGTCAAACTGTGCGGCGACGTATTCGACGACGCGCAAGCCGTAGCAAAAAAGGAATGCGCCGAGCAAAACGGGATATTCATTCCGCCCTTCGACCATG
>CATKFJ010000364.1 GCA_949747725.1 uncultured bacterium | reverse complement strand
GTGATGTTCGATCGCAATGCGCGCGACCTCTTCAGGAATTCTGTATTGCTTACACAGTTCGTAACCGTCTACGGTATGTTTTCTTATAATCTCTGCGGAAACTTCAGGTAAAATTTCGTCGTGCGGATTGTAGCCGGCTTGATTCTCTGTGAAATACTCCACGTTATTGAGCTTACCTACGTCATGGTAATAGGCGCAAGCTCTTGCAAGATATGGATCTTCGCCTATTGCGTCCGCACAGATCTCCGCAAAGTTAGCAACAGCCAAACAATGGTTGAACGTACCCGGAGCTTCAGCGCTTAACCGCTTGATAAGCGGCGCTTTATGGTTGGTAAGCTCCATAAGCTTGTAATCGCTCGTCAGATTGAACGACCACTCGACCAACGGAACTATTACGCCCGTAAGCAGAACTTCGCCGGCGACCGACAATCCTATATACATAATGTTATCCACAAACGGGGCAAAACTCAGCTTGTACGTCGAAAGCAACACCCAATACACAAGCACCGTTATCACGCCCGTAACGAACGACCGCACGACCGATACAACTCGCGTCATATTCGAAGGGAACGTATATGTCGCTACTGCGCCGCATATCATACCGGCGAGCA
Organism: uncultured bacterium; assembly: GCA_949747725.1. Taxonomy (GTDB): domain Bacteria; phylum Bacillota; class Clostridia; order Christensenellales; family Pumilibacteraceae; genus Anaerocaecibacter. Next base: position 967 of record CATKFJ010000364.1, on the reverse strand, counting down.
ACGTAAATGCGATCGCCGGGAATTGACTGTAATCAAGCGTTACTATCAGCATAAACGACGATATCCAGCATGAAAACGCATTCAGAACAAACGCGTCGCTTTTCTTTGAAAACGGCAGGATAAGCATCGATGTAAGCGCTATGCATATAAGATACGGGTTGAACGCCATAAGCGTTATATTGAGTATAACTACAAAAGCGAACACCGTCATCAAAGCGCCGGCGCGCTTTAAAGAAAACAGTAATTCCTTGCGTGAAACCGCCATATAAATATACAGCGCAATAAGAAAAAATGCGAACATAAACGCATAAAGCGTATATGCTTCCGCAGCATTGATACCCCAAATACCGCTGTTTGCTTGTCCTACAAAGTATACGAAAATCACCAACGCTATGTATATTGCGGCAAACACAACGGCAAAAATGCCGGCAAGCCACCAATACGCGCTACGCGGCGGATTGTACGAAATATTGTCATTCGGTTTTTCCGTGTCTTGCATTGTTTCTCCTAAACGTATTATCCGATATTTTGCTGTTATATTCGTTGTACGCTTTTACTATGCGCATAACAAGTCCGTGACGCACGACGTCGCTTTCCTCGAGATAAACGAATTCTATCCCGTTCACGTCTTTTAACACGTCTTCGGCTTGAATGAGTCCCGACTGTCCGTGCGGCGGCAAATCTATTTGAGTAACGTCGCCCGTAACGATGGCGCGACTGCCCTCGCCGAACCGAGTCAAAAACATTTTCATCTGCTCGGGCGTAGTGTTTTGCGCCTCGTCGAGTATTATAAACGCATGCGACAATGTACGTCCGCGCATGTACGCAAGCGGCGCGACTTCTACCGTTCCTCGTTCTATAAGTTTTAAATAGTCCGCGCCGAACATTTCGCCGAGCGCGTCGTAAAGCGGCTTTAAATACGGATCGACTTTCATTTGGAGATCCCCCGGCAAAAACCCAAGTTTCT
>CATKFJ010000363.1 GCA_949747725.1 uncultured bacterium | reverse complement strand
TTGCTGAAAGATATCAATAAATTTATTGCTAAATAAAAAATCACGGAATGACGGCGGTGAGAGTATTATTCTTGCCGCTTAATTTCTGCTCTTTTTCGGAGAACGTATGCGACGAGATTACATAGACAGCATGAAAGCCGACGGGTTCGGTGAGTTTTTGACTGCTTGCGAAGCGCTTAGAAACTGTAAGTTTGTTGTTGCGGAAAACAAAATATCGGCGTTACTGAAAGCGATCGCCGATAATAAACAGCTGTATTCCATGTTCGGGGTTGCGCTTTACGGGTTCGATTACAAAACCACATTTACCGAGTGTATCGGAAGTAACGTGTTTTCGTTACCCGCCGATACAAAGAAAGCGATCGCGCTTGTGTTCCGTATACTGCTCGATATCGACGCTGGTAAAATGTCGTTGCAAAATTTTTTGGAAGCATATTTTTACAGCGTTTCCATAAACGAGTCGTATGCTCGGTTTTGTCTTGAGATAATTGCTCCGTTTGAGAGGTATTGCCGTACATTGTTTGCAAAAGCCGAATCATTGCCTAATGACAGCGTGCCTATTCGTGACGATGCAAAGGTTCAGTCCACGCTTAAAACTGATGCGCGAAATTGTGTTGCGACATTGATGGATATTGCGGAAAACACGATAACGGGCGTTATAGACCGCGCAGAGTTTAAAGCATGTTTAAACGGACTGACGCGCGCTATCGATACCGAGGACTACGATAATGTGATTTCGGCGTTTCTCGGCGTTAAATATGCCGTTGCATATTTCTTTAAATCGTCAAAGACCGTACTCGAAATTTATAAAAAATTAGAGTACGATATCAAACACTTAGCCGACTGATTTTTCTTAAAAAACGACCGCGTGCAAAACATATGAATTTGCACGCGGTTTTAAATTGCAGATAATTTTTTCGGCTACAGCGTTATTGTGTTTTCCTCGTCGCGAACAAGTTCCGCATTGAATACGAACAGTCTGCGCGTTATAAAGTTATAAACAAATACGATAAGTTGAACTATCAATTTGACTACCCATATATTTCCGCCCATTACGTCGTATCCGATCCAACTGCCGAGCGATGTAATGCCGAGTCCTATAGCCGAAAATATAACGAACTTAATAAAACCGCGCTTGTTTTTACCGACGTTACCGTATTTGAATACAAATAATGATGATAATATAAAATTTACAAATACGGCTGAAATAAATCCTATGACGGTGGCTGTAATATATACCGAAAACGGTGGGGAATACTCTATGCCGCCGCGCATCGCGCCTGTAAATACGCCCAAAAACCCGTTGTAATATTCGTGTCCGTAAGCATATAAAAATACAGCGGTCAACAAAAAGTCGACCGCATTGGATGCCAAGCCTACCGCTATTGATTTAAGAAATTCGATAGTGGTTTGCTTGTTTTTAAATACCTGCAGGAAACGTGTATTCATGTAATTTAATCTCGAGAATAGGCGAACAGAATTATTCGTTCGGTTCGGATTTCGGAATAAATCCTTCGAAGATATAATTATCGCATAATTCGCGCGCTTTCTGCGCCGCAAGTTCGCTGCGTATTGTCCAAGCAATTACGGGTAATCCCGTATTTTTAACGT
>CATKFJ010000362.1 GCA_949747725.1 uncultured bacterium | reverse complement strand
TTATATGTCAATCATTCCCTACTTCTTTTGTAAAAGAAGTAGGCAAGAAAACTTTTAGTGCCGTGTATGGGCGTTGGTGTTCGTTGTACGTTGCACCCGAATAGTTTCGTTACGTTAGAAATTTATTAAACGCCACATTTAAATTCGGAATGACTTACTTATTTAGACAAAGTAGTAGGCAAGAAAACTTTTAGTGCCGTGTATGGGCGTTGGTTGTTCGTTGTACGTTGCATCCGAATAGTTTCGTTACGTTAGAAATTTATTAAACGCCGCTTTGTCTTTTCGACCGAAGTGAGCGTAAGCGAACGAAGCGGAGAAATCTTTCTGTTGAAATTCGGAATGCGGAATTAGGAATTCGGAATTGCGGTCAAATATTTAAATAAATATATTTTAATCACCGCGAAGCGGTCGATAATTCCGAATTCCGCTTTCCTAATTCAGAATTAACTAAAGTTTTCTACAGCTTGATTTTCGTCGCATTAAATGTTATACTGTTTACATGCCTAAGGACGCACTTACAATTTACCGCGCTGCGGAAGAACTCAACAAGCTCGTCGGCGGTCGTATAGACAAAGTGACGATGCCCAATGCCGACACAATGATCTTACTGTTCCATACATCGAACGGCAATCACAGGCTTCTTTTGTCTTGCAATCCGTCGTTGCCGCGCGTGCATATAACTTCCATGTCATACAAAAGTCCCGAAACCGCAACGGGTACGCTTATGTATTTCAGAAAGCGTTTGAGCGGTGCCGTTCTTACCGAAATAGAAAAATACAAAAGCGAGCGCATGATCCGATTTAAATTTTCGGCGCTTAACGAACTTAGAGAACGCGTTTCATACAGCTTGAACGCCGAGCTTACCGGCAAGTGCGCAAACATAGTTTTTGTAGAAAGCAACGGCGTAATAGGCAACTGTCTGCGCCGAATTTCCGCAGAAGCCGAGGGCAAGCGCGCCGTTTTACAAGGGCTTACGTACTCGCTCCCCAACCCTACGGGGCGCGTCGATGTATTTAACGCCGAAGAGCTTAAAGCCCGTATACTGCAAATGACGGGCATATCCGCGCGCGCGGCGACAAACAAATGCGTCGGAGGGCTTGCTTTATCTACTGTAGACGAGATATTCCATCGGCTCGGGATACCCGACGATACCGAGCCGTCGGGAGACGTTATAGACAAGTTTATATCCGCAGCACAGCAGCTTTACAACGCCGAGTTATCCCCTGTCGTTACGTTTGAAGACGGCATAACGTCAAAGCCTATGGATTACTTTATACAGCCGTACGAAACATGCGGCGGCAATGCCGTTCGCTACCCCACGATGAACGAAGCGATGGACGCGTACTATTCGGCGCTTTTCTCGGCTGCCGATCTTGCGGCATATATCAAACCTCTGCGTGCCGCCGTCAAGTCGGCGGAAACAAAAAACAAAAAGCGGCTTGCCGACGCATACGCAAAAAAATCCGACGGCGACACAGCCGAAACGGACAAGATCTTAGGCGATCTTATAACCGCAAATATTTATAAAATAAAACGCGGCGACACAGCCGTGACGGTCGATAACTTTTACGAAGAGAACGGCGGCACGGTTACAATAACGCTCGACGTAACGAAGAACGCACAACAAAACGCCGCGGCGCATTACAAAGCTTACACAAAAAAGAAAAAAGCCGTGCTAT
>CATKFJ010000361.1 GCA_949747725.1 uncultured bacterium | reverse complement strand
GATCGCAAAGCGTAACGTTTTTATCAACCACAAGTCCTTCCATTTGGTGGAATACGGGTGAATGCGTAGAATCGTCATCATTACGAAACACTCGTCCGGGGCAAATCATTTTTAGCGGCGGTTTCATCTTTTCCATAAGCCTGATCTGTCCGCTCGACGTTTGAGTGCGTAGCAAAATATTATCGTTTATGAAAAATGTATCCTGCATATCCCGTGCCGGATGGTCGAGCGGAATATTGAGAGCTTGAAAATTATAATAATCGGTTTCGATCTCGGGACTGTCATAAACGACATAACCGTTACCTATAAAGTAATCGGTGAGCTTATTTCGCACTTGATTTAACGGGTGGCTTGTCCCCACGGCATGGCACGGTTTATCGATAGACAAATCGAAATTTTCCGCATTAAGCGCTTCTTCTATCGCCAAGCGATGCAACTCCTTTTCTTTTTCGTCGCATTTATTCATCAGCTCGACACGAAGATCGTTGATTTCCTTGCCTGCCTGAGGCTTTTGTTCGGGCGGCAGATCTTTAAGAGATTTCATAAGTCCGGTCATAACGCCTGTTTTGCCGAATAAATAAGTTTTCAACGCGGCAAGATCGCGTTCCGACTTGGCATGTAATGCCTCTAATTTTTTAAGCGCATCTGCGCGAATTTCACTGAGTTTCATAACTCCTCCTAAATGTTTTCAAACAAAAAAGACCCATTATCGGGGCGTCTGAACTAACGCGGTACCACCCGACTTGGGACTTCATTTTGCTCGTTACGCGGCATACGCCGTTACTTACTGAACCTTTCGGTAACGGTGCTCGTGCGGTGAATATCGTCGACGCATACCGTCTTTCAGCCATGGACGGTTCTCTTTTGTTCGCATCTGTCTTGTGCCGCACTCAATCGCATCAATATTTTATTTATTTTATCACAACAATTAAAATATTGCAATCGTTTTTAGCGATTTATTACAAAAAATCGGTGTTTTGTAAAGTTTTATAATGGTATAGAACAGTAAATCAACTGCTCTATGCCATTTTTTTACTGTAATATGGGCGGCGGCATTACGCAAAGGACGGTAACGGACAATGAAAAAATACCCTTTTAGCGCAAGGAAACACGCTCACGATATTGATTTTCGGCGTGATAGGTGTTTCAACGAAATTTGCAAATTGGAAATCGCGTGCAAGGACACGCGCAAGCATAGAATTTTGCTTGAACAGCTTGATACGTTGCGCAATATGCTTGTGGGTGATATCGGTGTGGTATGGCTCACGGGCGAACAATATGCTTTGGCACAAGATTGTGTTCGTTGGGCGGTTGAAAATCGGAGGTAAACAACAATGACAAACGGAACGGAAAAGTACATAGGCACGGTGGCATATCTCGGCAAGCTGTATGACTACTGCAACGCAAAGCTATTCGGTGGCGAGTTGATAAAACCCGTTATTACAGTACAGTGCGACGAGCGCAACAAAACAAATGGTTGGTGGTCGCTCAAAAAGGTTTGGAAAGAGAATGACAACGACGAGGGCGAACACGAGCTTAACATTACAGCGCAAGAACTTAACCGCCCTATCAAGGAAATAGCGGCAACCATGATACATGAAATGTGTCATCAGTATG
>CATKFJ010000360.1 GCA_949747725.1 uncultured bacterium | reverse complement strand
TTGCCCTATTACGCGATCCCCGTCATTTATGCTAAACCCGTCGCGCTTTTGTTTGGAATGAAACTCGCGTATGTTTTCTATCGAACGAATAAGCATAGCTTTATAATCATCGTCAACGGCGTCGAATGCCGCGTCGAACTCCGCATCGGTCACGGTCAGGCTTTTATCGGCATATCCGTCGAACTTAAGCGAATACTCCGACACTGCTTTATCGCCGCGCAAACGAACATCCGCGATTATGGACTTTACAATCGGTTCCGCGATATCGGTTATTTCGTCGCGCTTGCCGAAAAGCTCTTCCGCGCTCTGCCCGTTGTATAATATAGGTTTTAACATGTTTCGACCACTCCGTTAAGCTTTTCGCTCATTTGCGTTATATCTCGCGATTTGAATTTATATGACGATTTGTTGACGATAAACCTCGCGCTTATTTCGGATACTTCTTCAACCACTTTAAGCCCGTTTGCCCTAAGCGTACTGCCTGTTTCTACGATATCGAAAATCACATCGGACAATCCGAGAACGGGCGCAAGCTCGACGGATCCGTTGAGCTTTATCACGGTAATGCGCCTGCCTATCGACGCGTAGTATTCTTCCGCGCTGTGCACAAACTTGGTCGCCACGCGCAGCGGACGCGAAAAATCGTCCTTAAAATCTTTGCATGCAGCAACGCACATTTTACATTTACCTATCTTTAAATCGTTCAATTCGTACACGTCGGGACATTCTTCTTCCAATATATCTTTACCTACAACGCCTACGTCCGCCGCGCCGCGCTCGACATATACAGCCACATCGGCAGGCTTGACCCAAAAATAATTTACGCCGCTCTTTTCATCGCAAAAAGACAACTTTCTGCCGATATCGGAATACTCACCGCTCCCGTAGCCTGCGGACGACAACAGCGCGTACGCCTTTTCTCCGAGCCTGCCCTTGGGTAACGCCATATTAAGCATTATATATCATCCTCCGCGCAAAATATTTTACAGTCGTATCCGTCGGCGTTCCCGACCACGCGCACGCGCATGCCTTTATCACGCAAGCGCTCGGCTTGGATCGACGCGTTTTTTGCCGACCTGTCGTTATAAACGACTACGGCGTCGGGTTTAAGCGGTTCATCATTATAGTAGTTGCATATCTCGCCGAGGTACAGCGCAAACCCGATCGCTTCGGCGCTCTTGCCGAACCTACCGAGCAGTTTGTCGTACCGCCCACCCGATAAAACAGCATACGGCACGCCCTCTACATACCCCTTAAACACTACTCCGTTATAGTAGTCGGCGTCGCCGCCTATAGAAAAATTAACGCATGCGTGTTCTCCGACGGCAGACAAAACATCATTAAGCTCGTCAAGCTCGTTTCCGATATCCAATATTTCCGAAAACGGCGCAAGCGAATTGACTGCGGATTCACGTTCGCACGGAATTGTTATGAGCGCGCAAAAAGCGTCGGCATATATTTTATTTATTCCGTTAGCGGCGGCAAACCGCAAAAAATCATGCGCGTTCTTACTCATAAGATACTCCGCCGCCTTCTTGCGTACAGGTCTTCCGTTATCTCCGAGCTTGTTCAAAGCCTTTTCGATTATACCGGCATGCGACACGTCGATGACATACCGCCCGTCCGTTACCGATAAAAGCGTTTTAAGTACAAGTCCGCAAACTTCGGTTTCCGTGACGGTATCCACACGCCCTATCACTTCAACGCCTATCTGCCTAAGCTCGGCAAAATCTCCGCCGCCCGACGTCTTGCGGTAAACATGTTCGTCGTAAAACAGCTTAACAGGATCCGAAATAGCTGCGGTATTCACATTTTTGATAACGCTGAGCGTAACGTCGGGACGAAGCGCAAGCATTTTACCGCCTACGGAAAACGATAATACGCCTTTTCCGTCGAGAAAACTCTTGTTGTCGGCGTATAACGAATAATCTTCGAATCCCGACAGCTTGTATTCGTCATAGCCGTAACGCCTGTAAAGATCTTTTAATTTAAGCGCCGCACGTTCTTCACGTTTTAAACATTCGATATCGATCTCGTTCATTGCGCCGCACCATCTTCGAGTACGGATCTGTAACCTCCGCTCCCGTGCGTGAGCGCACGCGATACTCTGCTCAGCGTCGCGCTCGACAGCTCGGTTGCGTCTATTATCTCGTTATAAGTACCGCCGCGCAAAAACATCTCTGCCGCACAAATGCGCGCCGCCATCTGCTCCACTTCCTTGTAAGTGCACAGATCGTCCAAAAACGCTCTGCACTGCTCAACCGTTTTAAGCTTGAGTATCGCTTTGCACAGCTCGTCGGTGTATTTTTCTATCTTGTCCTTTTCCATTTCCGCTCCGAAAATATATGATGTAATTACATTATACTTTATCGCATTAAAGAAGTAAAGTATTTTATGCTATTTAATTATTTTTTTCAACAAAAAAACCCGACATTAAATCGGGCGATTCGTATATTTCATAATGTTTTAAAACGATTCTTTTATGGGTATGCGGTTTTCGTAGCGGAAAGTATGGTCTATGCCGAGCGCATGAAGGTACGACTTTACCCTTTCCTTGCCTTGAGCATAAGCCGATATGGAATGGGCGTCGCTGCCGAACGTGAATTTTCCGCCGCCGAGTTCCGCATACCTGCCTACTATGTCCGCCGTCGGCACAAAATCCACATCAAGACCCGCCGCGCTCGTGTTCAACTCAAGCGCCAGATCGCGGTCGATAATACGCCTAAGAATACGGTCTATTTCGTGCGCAAATTCATTATACGCCAATAGTTTGGGTTCGAACGGCGCATAGCGCGCAATGTAGCCTATGTGCCCCACTATCTGAAAATCCATATTTGCGTTTAAACTTTTATACACCTCG
>CATKFJ010000359.1 GCA_949747725.1 uncultured bacterium | reverse complement strand
TACAAGCTCTTTTATTACGAACGGTTTAAACAGCTCGAGCGCCATTTCTTTGGGAACGCCGCACTGATAGAACTTGAGTTCGGGTCCTACGACTATGACCGAACGACCGGAATAGTCTACACGCTTACCCAAAAGGTTCTGACGGAAACGTCCCTGCTTACCGCGGAGCAAGCCCGACAAGCTCTTAAGATCGCGGTTGGACGCGCCCGAAACGGCTTTGCCGCGTCTGCCGTTATCTATGAGCGAATCGACGGCTTCTTGCAGCATGCGCTTTTCGTTGCGAATGATTATATCGGGCGCGCCGAGTTCCATAAGTCTGCGCAAACGGTTGTTACGGTTGATGACCCTGCGGTAAAGATCGTTAAGGTCGCTCGTAGCAAACCGTCCGCCGTCGAGCGGAACCATGGGACGCAGTTCGGGCGGAAGCACGGGCAGTACGTCGAGTACCATCCAGCTCGGTTCCGAACCCGATTTAAGGAAAGCGTCGAGAATATCCAAACGCTTGATCGCGCGGAGCTTCTTCTGTCCCGAAGACTTCTCCACGACCTCGCTCATTTTATCGTACTCTTCCTTGACGTTGATGTCCTTTAAGAGCTGACGGATAGCTTCCGCGCCCATACCGACCTTAAACGCCTTGGGACCGTACTGTTCCTGATACTGACGAAGTTTATCGTCCGTAATTATTTCTTTGTATTGAAGATCGGTAATGCCGGGATCGAGGACTATATAGTTGACGAAATACACTACCTGCTCGAGCTGTTTCAATTGCAGATCTAGTATAAGACCTATACGGCTCGGAACGCCGCGGAAATACCAAATATGCGTTACGGGCGCGGCAAGCTCTATATGCCCCATACGCTCGCGGCGCACCTTGCTTGTAGTAACTTCTACACCGCACTTGTCGCATATAACGCCTTTGTATCTGATGCGTTTATACTTGCCGCAATAACATTCCCAATCCTTGGTCGGTCCGAAGATACGCTCGGAAAACAAACCGTCTTTTTCGGGTTTTTGTGTGCGATAGTTTATCGTTTCGGGTTTGGTGACTTCCCCGTAAGACCATTCGCGGATCTTGTCGGGGCTTGCCAGCTGGATTTGCATGGAATCGAAATTATTTAATTCAAACATATCGCCTCTCCTTAATCTTCCTTATCTTCGTCCAAATCGTCTTCGAACTTAACGTCGGCAAACGGATCGTCGTAATCGACTTCTTCGCCGAACAGACCGCCGCTCTCGTCGTCGTGCACGTCCGAAACGTCCTCGTCGTCCTCGAGACCGCCCAAAATATCGCCTTCCATTTCGATATCGTCGCCTTCGCCGAACAGACTCGCGTCGTAATGCTTGGGCGTGGGTTCGGCGTCGTAAAGAACGGGATCGTCGTCCATGAGTTCGCGTATACCGATCTCTTCCTTGTTCTCGGTAAGCACCTTAACGTCGAGCGCAAGCGCCTGCAATTCCTTGATAAGAACTTTGAACGATTCGGGAATGCCCGGTTCGGAAACATCCATGCCGCGTATAATGCTGTCATACGTCTTGCTTCGTCCGGCTATGTCGTCCGACTTGACGGTCATTATCTCTTGAAGCACGTTGGCGGCGCCGTAAGCGTACAGCGCCCACACTTCCATTTCTCCGAAACGC
>CATKFJ010000358.1 GCA_949747725.1 uncultured bacterium | reverse complement strand
GAAAAGTTTTATTTGCGCTATATGCGGACTTACAGTCTTTAATTGGTTTAACATATCGCCTACGGCAACGCTTTTTTCGACGACCAATGCCAGATCCCTATCGACGGGTTGAAGCTTAGATATCGGAGAATAGCATGCAAGCTTTTTTTCCTGTTTGAGCGCATCGGTAACGTCTATATGCGCAACGTATACATTTGACGGTACATCGAAATTCTCGCATACAAGCGGATGTAATTTACCGAATTCGCCGAATATGCCGTTGGCTTTTACGGCAAGCGATTGTTTGGGATGTAAATAGCTTACCGTTACGGGCGCATATTCGGGCTTTCCGAATAATGCTATAACTTCGTTTACGATAGATTTAATAGTATAAAAATCGCCGTCATTGCATAGCCCGATACACAGTATATCGCGCTCGTCGGGCAAATCGGCAAGCGGAAGCTTATCCGCAACAAAAACTTTTCCAAGTTCGTAAAAACACAACACATCGTTTTTGCGAGAACAGTTTCTCGAAATAGACGTCAACATGGAAGATAACAATTGCGTACGCATAACAGAAATATCGCGGCTGAGCGGATTCATAATACGGATCTCGTTGCGCATAGCGTCCGAACCGCCTATCAACAGTTTATCGAGCATGTCGGGCGAAATAAACGAATAATTTATGATTTCATCCGCTCCGAGTGCGCTCATACGTGCTTTGAGCAGTTCTGCATTTTGATCGTGTATATTGCGTCCGCCGCGAGTTTGACATGTATTTTCCGAATGTGTGGACACAATGTTATCATAACCGTAAAACCGCATTATATCTTCGGCAAGATCGGGATACCCGTCGATATCTTCACGGACAAGCGGTATAGTGCAAACCAATGCTTTTCCTTCCGTTTTGACGGTAATGCCCTGCTTTTTAAGAATATCAACAATAACTTTTTGCGGTATATCGATGCCGAGAAGTGAACATATCCGAGATTTCGTGGTTTTTATAACCTTTTCGGTCGGACATTGTATGCTGTCTGAAACCGTATTAACGCAAATCTGTCCGCAATTAAGCATATCGATCAAAGCAAGGGCACGGTTAGAACCGAGTTCTGTAGACTGCCAATCAACGCCCTTTTCGTAACGCGAAGACGAATCCGAACGTAATCCTATTTTTCGTGAGGAACGCCTTATGTTGCTACGCTCGAAACGCGCCGCTTCCAAAAACACGTTTTGAGTATCGGGAAATATGCTCGTAAATTCTCCGCCCATGATTCCGGCTATAGCAAGAGGCTTTTCCGTATCTGCAATGATTAACACATCTTCTACATTATACTCTTTGCCGTCAAGCGCCGTAATTTTCTCGCCGGACTTTCCTTTACGCACAATTACGGTTTCTTTAATATATTTTGCGTCGAAAGCATGCAACGGCTGTCCCATTTCCAAAAGAACGTAATTGGTTATATCCACCAAATTATTTATGGGACGAATACCGCACATTCTAAGTCTGTCGCGCATCCACTTGGGCGACTTGGCAATTTTAACGTTTTTAATAAGTCGACCGATATATCTGCTGCACAAATCTTTATCGACTATATTTACCGACGGTATATAATCTTCCTCTATACACTTATAATTAAGCTTGGGCATTTTAAATTTTTTGCCGAGCAGAACAGAGATCTCGCGTGCAAGATTGACTATCGCTTGACAATCAGGACGGTTGGCAGTTATCGAAACATCGAGAACTGTGTCGTTCATTCCGAGGGTATTCAAGATATTATCCCCTACGATACTGTCCTTAGGTAATATCAAAATACCGTCATATTCGGCGCCGTCGATAACGTCATCATTTACGTCGAGCTCGCTGCCGCCGCAAAGCATGCCATAACTTTCCACGCCGCGGAGCTTAGCCGCGTCGATTTTCTTTCCGTCGGGCAAAATAGCGCCGACCGTTGCCACAGGTACTTTATCTCCCTTTTTAACGTTTTGCGCACCTGTAACTATCTGGACTGTTTCGGTGCCTATGTTAATCCGACATATCCAAAGTTTATCCGAATTTTCGTGATGAACGATTTCTTCTACATACCCGACAACTACGCCATGTATATCGTCGCGCGGCAAAATTATTTCTTCTACTTCGAAACCTATCGACAAAAGTTTATCGGCAAGTTCTTGCGGTGTAATATCCCCGATATCTACATAATCTTTTAACCAACTTAAAGGCAAT
>CATKFJ010000357.1 GCA_949747725.1 uncultured bacterium | reverse complement strand
ATTATTATAGGCACGGCTATAAACACCGAACCGGCGGCAAACCTCGCGAACTCAGTATCGCCCAAGCTCATAAGCCCTACGGCTACCGTGTACAAGTCTTTGTTTTTCAAAAGCAGTTTAGGCAGAATGAAATCCGACCACGGCCAAGTGAACGATGTGATTAGCGTGTACACTATCATGGGCATCGCAATCGGCAACGTTATTCTTATAAACACCTTAAAGTTGCTTGCGCCGTCTATTCTCGCCGCTTCGTACATGGAATTGCTGATAGTATCGAAAAACCCTTTCTGCGTAAGATATCCCATCGGCGCGCCTGCGGAATATATTAGCACCAAACCCCAAAGGTTATCTACCATATTGAACTGCGTCATAAGCAGATATACCGCGGTCATCGCCATGAACGACGGGAACATACCGAGCACCATCGTCGTCTTCATGATCCCCTTACGCGAGCCGAATCTAAACCGCGACATGACGTATGCAGTGAGTATGACGAGCAAGCTTCCGAGTACCGCCGACGCCACGGCGATTATAAGCGTATTGCCGAACCAACGCGGATAGTTATACATTTCGATATCGGTAAACAGTTTTTTAAACGTTTCCGTGCTGTACGAACTCGGAAAGAACCCCTTAAACGTGTACATCGAGCCGCTTTCGCTGAACGACGCGAGTATAAGCCACAGCACCGGAAACGCGAAAATGACCGCGATAACTATCAACGCCAAATAGGTAAAGAAATAATCCGCGCATTTTTTAGGCGTTACCTTGCGTCCCACCCTCGACTTTTTGATCTGCTTATTTATTATCTTATCTGCTTTGCTAATCTTCATCTATACATATCCTCCTTTGAATACGAGGGAGATTTAATATACACCGCAAGCGAAATGATTGCCGCGATTATGAATATTATTATGCTTATAGCCGCGCCCAACGAGTAATATTTGTTGTCTATGGAAAGGCTGTACAGCCAGTTTATCAACAGGTCGGTATCGCTCGCCAAAAAGTAACCGTCGCAGATTATGCCGCCGCGCAAAAAGTAGAATACGCCGAAGTTATTGAAGTTGCCCATAAACTGACCGATAAGCACGGGCGTCGTTGCGAATATAACGAAAGGAAGCGTTATCTTTATAAACTGCGTCCACGGGCTTGCGCCGTCTATCCTCGCCGCTTCGTACAGGTCGGGATTAAGGTTGGCAAGTATGCCCGTAGCCAAAAGCATGCTCGACGGAATGGACAGCCACGCATTAACGAGCCAGCCTATTATACGCGCGCTCCACTTGGAGTCTATACCGAAGAACAACTTGCCCGTGCCGCCTAACTGTTCTATATAATAGTTGATGGGACCTTGGTTGGAGAACATAAACTTGAACGCCAACAGCGTTATGAATCCGGGTACGGCAAACGCAAGCACGGGAAACGCGCGCCATATCTTTTTGCCTTTTACGATCTTTTTATTGAGCAACAACGCTATAGCAAGTCCGCCGAAATAGTTGAGCGCAGTGCTCATTATCGCCCACAGCAAGTTCCATCCGAGGATCTTAAAGAACGTATTGCCCATAAGTCCTACGGAGAACAGCTGTTTAAAGTTATCGAACCCTATCCAACTGACAAGCGCGCCCGACAGCACCACCTGACCGCTGTAATCGGTAAACGCCAAAAATATCATGAATATTATCGGCAGGATATTGAACACAAACACGCCTACCACAGGCAATACAAGCGCTGTTATATAGAAGTATTTATCGAACATGCTTGCCATAGACTGCTTGAAGTTAGGCGTCTTATTGCCGCGCGCCACAAAATCGAAAGTACGCTGCGCGTCGCGAATATTGGCAAGATGCACCGCTATAAAGAATCCCGTGATTATAAACGCAAGCGTTCCGAGCAACATCATTACTACCGAATTGTCGCCTTTTATTCCGAGCCAGGGATTCGGCGGAACAACGCCGAGCGTGAAAAAGTTGAACATCGCTTTTCCGCCCGTCAAAACCATATATACGATATAAGCGGCGAATATCAGCAAAAACAGTATACCCTTTACTATCTGTTTTTGCATCAACTGTCCAAGCCCCATAAGCCCCATCGACGCTTTTACCGGCTTGGGCGCGTTCTTAATATACCTACCGCGATCGCCTATCCTTTGCGGAATACGTTTTAACTTCCGTCCGACCGAACACCAAAAGTTTTTGAACCTCTTGGGGATCGCGGCAAAGTATGCGCCTATGCGCTTGCCGAGCGGCGGTTTGCCGTGATAGATTTCAGTATCGTTCATTGCGTTTTACTCCCTCCCTATTTTTTTCCGAAAGAATATATGGCGTTGTATATATTCTCGTTTACAGACTTCAACAGACTGTCAAGCTTGTTATAATCGCATTTGCCGTCCGCGGTATAATACTGTTTTTCGCCAGTGCGGTACGGATCTGTAGCTATGTCCGTAAAAGCCGTCTGCAGCGGCGTCCATATCTGGTCGGCGCCGCTCACGGTAGGCATAATGGAAATGCGTTTATTCTCCGCCATATTGTACAGGCTGTGCGCAACGTCGGCTTGAACGGTACACACCTCGTTACAGTCCTTTCGCGCCGGCGCGATGCCGAGATACTCGTTGCGCTTGACTATCATTTCGAAACTCGTAGCATAATTGAGGAACGCCAGACTCGCTTTGGGGTACTTTGTGTATGAGCTGATAGCGTAACCGTTTATGCCGCCCATAACGATAGACGGCAACAGTTCGCCTTCCGTTTCGGAAAGATCGCCTGACGCCGGCAGCGACGGAATGGGCGTAGCTACTATGTTTTCCATAGCCGCCTCGCGCGCCGCCACAATAGGCATGCCGTTTTTGTTATATACCTTAGTGAGTTCGTCTATCATAGTGCCGTACATATCCTGGGTGTTGTTTACGGCAAAATACGATCCTTTGGCGAACTCGCTTTCGCGCGCGACGGTAATACCGTCGTCTATACAGCCGCTGTTCATGCTCTCGGCAAGCTGTAATATCACGCCGGCGCCCTTTTTAGCGTCGCCGTTATCGAATCCTATATCGGCAGTATCGGTATTGTTTTTGCCGAACACATACGCGCCGTAAGTGAACAGATAGCCGCACGAAAAATACGGATCGAACAGCGATTGCATAAATCCGTATTCGTCTTTGTTGGCGTTATGCCGAGCCTTGCTGAACCGATACATCGCGCGCATATCCTCTGCGATATCGGGTATACCGTTTTCGTTATCGTCCATTGTCGTCTGCCAATCGTCGGGAAGCAGATCCTTACGGTAATACATCATCGGCGCTTGCACGTTTACGCCCACGCCCATGAAGTATTCCGCGCTTTCGTATTTATACGTGTATGTATTTTTGGCAAGCTCGGGAAGCTCGTCGTACGCGTCGAGCTTTTCTATCGGCAGCGGCGTGATGTGCTTGCCCGCGCAATATTTCATGAGAATATCGTTTGCTTGATAAAGCACGTCGGGACCGTAACCGTACGGACCGTCGTCCGCAAGATTGGAAAACTGATCCTGATTGGCGTCGATAGCGGTGATGTAATAATCTTTATATTTCTCGTTAAACCCGTCGAGCAGATATTTAAGATATCCGGACTGCTTGGCGGTATCGTTTTCGAGAACGTGCAACACTATCGGTTTGATCGCCGTGCCGCGTTCGAGATCGCCGTCGAACTTTTCGTAAAGCGCGGCAAGCGACTGCGTGGCGTATTTTTGGCGCAAACCGATGCCGTTACACGCTATCATCGGCAACGCGGCAAGTCCGCACAACGCTATACTTATTATCTTTTTAGCTTTTTTCATACCTCACTCCCCATTCCGTTATTTATACTCTATTATGTACCCGTACGGCTCGACCGTAACGTTGCGCACCGAACGCGCGCAGTCGGTATTGTTGACGAACAATCTCGCAGTTTTACCGTCGGCGCTGCGTTCGGCAATAAACACGCCGTTTTCGCAAAGGAACTTGACGTCGCAACCGCCGAGCGCCGATAGCTTTTTATACTTTAACAGCTCTTTTACTTTAGCCGTAAATTCGTGTTCGCCCCAAATAAAGCATCTGCGACTGTCGGGATCGTAACCGCCCTCGAGCGGTATTTCGGTACCGTAATATATCATGGTCGCACCCGGCATAAACAGCATCGTCGCGATCGCGCAAAGCAGCTTGCGCTCGTCGCAACCGCACATGGTGTAAAACCTATGCGTATCGTGACAGTCCAACAGATTGAGCATCATTCCGTTCACTTGCGTAATATTGCGCAATATAAGTCCGTTAAGCCTATCGCAAAGCCCCTGCGCGTCAAGCGCGCCGTCGACGTAAAAATCGAGCATGGCTTTTGTGAACGCATAATTCATTATGGAATCGAACTGATCGCCGCGCAGATAGCTCCTGCTGTCGTGCCAATTCTCGCCTATCAAAACTTTATCGTCGCCCAACGCTTTTATGCGCTGTCTGAATTTTCTCCAAAACTCGTGGCTTACTTCGTCCGAAACGTCGAGCCGCCAACCGTCTATGCCGTACTCGTTTATCCAATGCTCGCCCACGGCGCACAGGTATTCCTGAACTTCGGGGTTTGCGGTATTCCACTTAGGCATATAGTCGCATTCCGAAAAGACCTCATAGTTCAACGGCTTTTTGGTCGGCTTATCGCCTTTTACGACAAACCAATCGTGATACTTAGACCGTTTCCCCTTTTCGCAAACGTCTTTAAACTGCTCGAGATCCTCGCTGCAATGATTGAACACCGCGTCCAACACCACGCGCATTCCGCGCTTTTTACACTCGTTCATGAGATAACGGAAAGCATTGTTTCCGCCGAAATGCGGATCTACGTTATAGTAGTCGCTTATATCGTATTTATGATTGGAACGCGACGTGAATATGGGCGTCATGTACAGCGTGTTTATGCCGAGATCGCATAAGTAATCGAGCTTTTGCGCAATCCCCCACAAATTGCCGCCGGCAAAACTTTTGGGCGTGGGCTTGCCGCCCCATTCGAGATTGATATAACTCTTGTTCGGTTCGACCGACGTTTCGCCCTCGGGCGGTTCGCCGCGGCAGAACCTATCGGGAAATATCTGATAGACTACCGCTTTGCCCAACCATTCCACAGGCTTCATCACGTCGTTCGGATTGACGTATGCGAGCTGAAAAAAATTATAGTACGCGTTTGCGAAATCATAAGTTTTCGTTGCGCCGTCTTCCGAAAAATAGCAGTCCTCGCCGTTGCCGTCCGTCAAACGGAACATGTACGCAAGCCGTTTATCGGCAAGAGTAAGCCTTACCGCGTAGTAATCGTAAAGTTCGTCCGACGCGGTAAGCGTCATCGGCATGCTTTTTCGTTTCATGCAAAATTCATGTTTCTTGCCGTACAGCAACGTTACTTTGCTCAGATCGCCGCGCGCAGCGCGCAGCCGTATTTCTACTGTACTGTTATCGAGAGCAAAAGCATACAGCGAATCGGATTTGTGATACAGTGCGTGTTTGTTCATGATTACCTTGACAACCGATATAATTTTATTATATAATGATAAACGGTCGATTTAATAAATTTAAGAAAAACGAGGGTAAGAATAACCGAGCATGGATAACATATCGGACAACGCAGGGCGCAAGACCCGTGTAACGATCAAGGACGTAGCATCCGCCGCGAACGTTTCGATCGCAACGGTTTCTTACGTGCTTAACAATAAACAGGGTCAGTCCAT
>CATKFJ010000356.1 GCA_949747725.1 uncultured bacterium | reverse complement strand
TCCCGAACCGCTTTAAAAACGTTTCGGTAGTCCCGAAAAGCAACGGCTTTCCCAAAGCGTCCTTACGTCCGACTATTTCTATAAGATTGTTTTTAAGCAATGCTTGCAACGCGTAATCGCAATTAACACCGCGTATATGTTCTATATCGAGCCGCGTAACGGGTTGACGGTATGCTATAATAGATAATGTTTCCATTGCCGGATTAGACAATGCTTTTTCCTTTATCGGATTAAGTACGCACGATAGAACTTCGGCATAATCGGGATTGGACGCAAGCTGTATTTTGCCGTTATACGATATTAAATGCACGCCCGATTTACCTCCGTACTTTTTTTGCAAACGCTTAACCGCCGATTGAACCTCACTCTTTTGCAACTCCAACAGCTCGCAAATATCCGATATTTTAAGTCCGTCGCCCGAAACAAACAACAGCGCTTCCAAAACGTTATCGATCTTATCCAATTCAAGCATTTTCATTTCCGACATTGGGTTCGCTCCTTTTCACAATAGTGATCGTATCAAATATAGCTTCCTGCTTGACCCCGATTTCCTGGTCCTTAACAAGATCGAGCAGTGCGGAAAATGTAGTTACGACTTCGTTTACGGTATAGTCCTCGTCAAACAGTTCGTCGAACGTACAAGACTCGACTATTTTAAATCGTTGCCGAATGAAATCTTTCTTTTCTTCTACGGTAAACGGGTCGCGCTCGATCTTTCGAATCTTTACTGCCTGTTGCCTATCGCCGAGCTTGTCGAACATTTTTTTAAGAGCAGCCATAAGTCCGCTCGTAGTCATGTCTTTAAGAACAAGCCGCGGCTGTCCGACACTGTCGTCCGGCGCACGGAAATGCATATTGAGCTTTTCTTGCTCACGCATTTTTTCGGCAGCTTCTTTATAAAGTTTATACTCTTCCAAACGGTTGATAAGCTCGGTTTCGGGGTCTTCCTCTTGCGGTTCAGCTACTATTTCGGGCTTAGGCAAAAGTCGCTTCGATTTAATTTCCAATAACGTTGCCGCAACAACGATAAAATCGGCTGCCTGCTCCATATCGAGCTCGTCTAACTGATCCATCGCTTCCAAATACTGTTCCGTTATATTGGAAATAAAAATATCTTCTATATTTATTTTCTCGCGCTTTACAAGATCCAACAATAAATCGAGCGGACCGTCATAGTTGGATAATACCACATGATAGCTTTTGCTGTAGACCTCGTCAGTCGACTGAGCTTCCGAATTTCCTTTATTTT
>CATKFJ010000355.1 GCA_949747725.1 uncultured bacterium | reverse complement strand
CCGCACACTTCACACTTAGTTACATTGTTATATTCCATATGATTATGTTTCTTTTCCATAGGTGTTTCCCATACACCTATTATACCACTCCCAATTTCTCATTGTCAATTTGTCTTGTTTCTGTTCCCATACACTCCTCCTTTTTCGGGCAACAAAAAACGGAAACTATATAGATTCCGTTTTTGAGAGTTAATTTTCCTCTCGCATATAGTATAACATACCTTGTCAAGCACATAAAATCATAACTATTTTCTTGTCCGATGCCAAACTCGTGGGTATAGCAAAGCCCCTGCAAAAGCAGGGGCTTTGTGTTTAGAGGACGAAAATACTGCCCTGCTATTTATTATAATTTGTGCTCTACAACTTATATCTCGAATGCTTTTCTACTTGAAATTTTGCTTTCTCTTTCCAATCGAGCTTTTCAGTCCATTCGTACTGCGTAGGTAAAAACGATATTATATTTCCTTTCATTTCGGCAAACGGCTCGTCGTAGCAAATAACGGCGCTCGGCTTTATCCGCTTTAGCATTTCGTTATATCCCGGCATAAAATCGTCCTCACAGTTTTCTCGGTAATACGTGCATACCGCGA
Organism: uncultured bacterium; assembly: GCA_949747725.1. GTDB lineage: Bacteria > Bacillota > Clostridia > Christensenellales > Pumilibacteraceae > Anaerocaecibacter. Next base: position 1,051 of record CATKFJ010000355.1, on the reverse strand, counting down.
CTATAGAGCCTTGTTCTATTCCGTCAAAGCAAAACTCGAACGTTCGCTCGTCGCCCCACGCTACGGTAGGTATTACTTTAAGCCCTTGACTTTGCCAATATGCCCCGCACCAACGGTTTTTGAACACGCTCTCTATCTGAAGCGCTAGCGGCATATCGGTGAACAGACTGAAGTCGGGCGTTAGCAACGCATAATATTGCTCGAGCTTTTCCAATTCGTCATACGGCTTGTCGTAAACCCTATCGAACTTCCAATCGTGCATGAAAAAATGCACCGTTTTATGTGCATTCTCTTTATCGTTTATTTTTGTTTTCGTATAATCTAAAAACTTAATTTTATCTATGTCAATTTGCTGTTTGCGTACAAGCGGTATATCGTATTTGCCTACGCCGCGAAATTCGTTACGCACCAACAGTCGCTTGTGTTTTGCTTTTTGAATTTCGTATTGGGTCATTTCTTTCATTGTGTTTTCTCCTTTTAATCTTCGGGCGGGAAATCGTAATCGTGCTCTCCACCGCAATACATATAGCACGGGTGCACGACCTCGTCCCATATATCTTTGAGTAATCGTCCGTCAATATTGGCTTTGTCGCGAAATTCGTTTACATGGTTGTATTCTTGCTTCATGTCCTTATTGCAAAATACTACTATGCAATCGCCCGACGCATACGCTTCCAAATCTTGACTTTTCATTTTGGTATATACTTCATGCACTAACCCGTGATGCCAAAACAGCATTTCCGAATAAAACATCAATCCGTTTATAAAATCCTCGAATGACGCTTTGAACTTTTGTCCCGATTTATACTGCTCCCGCGCGCGCGAAAGCGGCACAAGCATAGGATAGCTTATACCCAATGTTTTATCCGTGCGCTCGTTATCTGCACACTGCCGCCAACCGCAATGCGAGCATTTGCCGCTGTTGCCGTAATCGTCTACAAACGTAAGACCACCGCACACTTCACACTTAGTTACATTGTTATATTCCATATGATTATGTTTCTTTTCCATAGGTGTTTCCCATACACCTATTATACCACTCCCAATTTCT
>CATKFJ010000354.1 GCA_949747725.1 uncultured bacterium | reverse complement strand
CAAGTGTTTTTCGCTACAGATTCCAAAGGCGAATACTTTGCCAATACCGTCCAAAAATATTTTAACGATACGCTGAACGAAAAGCCGCGTTCGGCGGCTGTAGGCGACTACTATATACTTAATTGCAGCGAATATCCGTCGATACTGTGCGAATGCGGCTTCTTGTCAAATTCGACGGAGGAGAATAAGCTGATCACGGCGAGCTATCAGGAAAAAGTCGCGTTTACGATTTTTTCGGCGGTAAATTCCGTATTTGCCGACGGCTCGCAAGGGTAAACGTTAATTTTAAAAATTAACCGAATACCGTGTAACTAATCGGTTTTCACATCGTACACGGATACGGGAAGCACAAGTTTTTTGGGTTGGTACTCGAGCGGCGAAGCGTATGATTGGGCAACACCCGTTTATAATAATATCATTGTTAAAGCGTTGTGGGAAAAAGTTTATGACGGAAAGCTTCAAAACGTTTAAAATACTTGCATTGATGTATTATATGTGTTAAAATTATTATACAGAAAAACGTGAAAAGCGTTTGCTGTATAGGAGGACATTAAATGCAGTTTTTATCACTATCCGGTGGGGCGATAGCCGGTATCGCTGTCGGTGCGGTCGTGCTGTTGCTTTTGATCTTCGCCATTTGGTATTTCGTTACCAAGAATAAGCTAATATCTCTTCGCAACGATACCGAAGAAGCGTTTTCGGCGATGGACGTGCACATGAAAAAACGTTACGACCTCATTCCCAATCTCGTCGAAACGTGTAAAGGTTATGCAAAACACGAATCGGAAGTGTTTACGCGCGTAACTCAGGCGCGGAACATGGCTATTTCCGCAACTCCCGATCAGAGAATGGCGGCGGAACGCGAGCTCGGTTCTTCGTTGCATACATTGCTCAATATGGTAAAAGAAACATACCCCGATCTTAAAGCCGACAGACAGTTTAACAATCTGTCGTCGCAGCTCGAACAATGCGAACATGAGATCGGTCAGAGCAGAAAATATTATAACGCCAAAGTCAAGCTTTTTAACAACAAGGTAGAACAGTTCCCGTCGAGCTTTGTCGCAAACAAAATGCATTTGGAGCGTAAAGCGTATTTCGAGCTTGACGATATTTCCGAGCGTATTGCGCCTAAAGTAAGTTTTTAGTCATGGCATATAAAAAGAATTCCACCGCCAAGGCGAGCGTTATAGTCGCACTGGCGGTAATATTTTTTATTGTGTGTTTCGGCATAGTCATGTTTTTCGATAACGACGATGACGACGGTTATGCCTTGCTACCCGATTACGGCATGCGGTTCGAAAGCATGGACGTCGATATAAAGTGGAATGACGATAGATCGTGCAAGATCACTCAGAGTATCGACGTTAAATTTTCTGAGCTTAGCCACGGTATATATGTGGAAATTCCCGTCAATTCGGGCGAGATGGTGCGAGATCTCGAAATAACCACAACCCCGTCGCGCCCGTATCGGTTAACGCGCGAGGGCGGCGGAAAGATAATACGCGCTGTAGTCGGCGATCCCGATTCGGTATTTCTCAGCGGCGATACGATGAAGTGCGATATCGTTTATAACTATATCACGCCCGAACATCCCTCGGGAGCGGACATCCTTGCTTTCAATGCGATAGGCGGAGGTTGGACTT
>CATKFJ010000353.1 GCA_949747725.1 uncultured bacterium | reverse complement strand
CGCGAAGGGCGTGCTTGCGGCACGTGCAAACGGCTTTGACGTAGTAATACGTAGCCTATAACGCGCTAAAACCGAAGCAAATACGACTACGACTGCCTAGGGTAACGAATGCCGTTCGCGGTTTATGAATTCGATTGACTAACGTTTGTATAAAGTGGTATAATATATTAAATCGAAGATGCGTAAAAACATCGCGTAGAAACCGATATTAACGGTGTAAAAATCGCTCTGCGATTTGGGAGGCTCTTATGCGTATAGGAATACTTACTTCGGGCGGCGATTGCCCCGGGCTTAACGCGGTCATTCGCGGATTCGGCAAGTATGCGTTCGAGAATATAAAAAACGTCGAGCTTATAGGCATAGCGGACGGTTACGGCGGTCTTATACGCGGTGAATGCCGCGAAATGAAGCCGTCCGATTTTACGGGCATACTCACGCTCGGCGGAACTATCCTCGGCACGAGTCGGCAACCGTTCAAGCTCATGACGGTAGAGGACGAGAACAGCGTTACGCGGCTCGACCTAATGAAGAAGAACTATAAAAAAATGGGGCTTGACTGTTTGCTCACGCTCGGCGGCGCCGGTACGCACAAGACGGCGGCGTTGCTTGCGGCGGAGGGTTGCAACGTTATAGGCTTGCCCAAAACGATAGATAACGATATTTGGGGCACGGACGTTACGTTCGGGTTTCATACCGCGGTCGATATCGCTACCGAGTGTATTGACAGAATACACACTACGGCGGCAAGTCACGGCAGGACAATGCTTGTGGAGGTAATGGGCAATAAAGCGGGATGGCTTACGCTGTACGCAGGTATAGCCGGAGGTGCGGACGTGATACTTCTGCCCGAGATCCCGTTCGATCCCGATAAAGTAGCGCGCGCGGTAGGCAGACGTGCGGACGCAGGTAAGGCGTTCAGTATAGTGGCGATCGCCGAGGGCGCAATGACGCAGGCGGAAAGCAAGATGAAAAAGAAGGAACGGCTTGCGTCGCGCGGCGGCGAAACCACCGCTACAAACGCGCTTGCTAAGTATATAGCCGAAAAGGCGAGCGTAGAAACGCGCGTGGTAGTACCCGGGCATATACAGCGCGGCGGCAGCCCGTCGGCGTACGACAGAGTTCTGTCCACGGCGTTCGGCAGTTTTGCCGGAAAGCTCGCGCAGGACGGTAAGTTCGGCGTTACTGTCGCGCTTGTGGGCGGCAAGGTCACGTATAACGCGCTTGCCGATATTGCGGGCAAAGCGAAACTCGTACCGCCCGAATGCCAAGAAGTAAAAGTGGCGGAAAGTATAGGAATATCGTTCGGACGGTAAAAATGTTTTAAATCCAAACGGCTTGACATGATCGTCAAAGCCGTTTTTGTTTTATGTATGTAAATTCCCGATATATATTGACAAGCACAAAACGCAGTAGTATAATATAATTACAATATTGTAATGGAAATGGATAGGGGAAAATTATGAAAAAACGTATTTCTGCAGTTGCGGCTTCGGTTATGTTGATGCTTTTTGCGTCTTTTGCCGTTGCCTGTTCTAAAGATACGCCGAGCGGCAATCCGGACGAACCGATCGATATTAAATATTCGGTCACGTTCGCTTATAATTACGACGCAGCGCCGAACGGCGGCATATACAAAACCGATGCCGTCGTATCGGGACATACGGTTGCCAAACCCATCGATCCTACGCGCGACGGTTTCGCGTTTTCGGCATGGACTGTCGCTGCGGCGGAAAGCTCGGCTCGGTTCGATTTTACGACCGCGATAAGCGCCGATACTACTGTTTACGCGCAGTGGCAGACAACGGGCGGAACGACCGAGCCGGACGTTCCCGACCCGACCGAACCGACAGAACCGACCGATCCCGATGAACCGCCCGTTACTCAAAAAGAACTTACGGGCATAGAGATAAAGACGTTACCTATAAAGCTTACATATACGGTAGGCG
>CATKFJ010000352.1 GCA_949747725.1 uncultured bacterium | reverse complement strand
TTACGGCGGCGGCGGCGGAAGCAGTTATGCCAAAAGTACGCTTACTTCCACCGTGTATCAGCGCGGCGCAAAAGCGGGCGACGGTTACGCGGCTATTACCGTAATAAACGTCAACCAAGACCCCGTTCCCGTATCGGGATACAAAACCTACAGCGGCATATCGCGTGTAAGCGGCTCTGTTGCCGTTAAAGCAAGCGAGATCGCTACAGACCCCGATCAAGTGAAGACGGCTTTGCTTTTCTCTAACGGCTTGGCTAATCGCGATACTCTTACCAAAACCAACAGCATTTCCGAGGCTGCAAATACTACGGGTACTGGTCTGTATCTTAATTCGGCATGTACCACGAACGCGAGTAAATATCTGAATTGGACATGGGCGTCCGACAGTCAGATAAATATAACAAAGGTAAAACTTTATCCGCGCAACGGCGTTGACGGATGTACGCTTAACGGCAGACTTACTTTATATGCCAAGGTTCGCGACAGTTTCGGCACAGCCGGAACGCAACGCGGTTATAAAGTAATAATGTTCTACGTGAAGGTATCGCCCAATGCCGGATCTAAGGTTTCTACTACCGTGTCGACGGCAAAAGGGAATTACTTTGTGGGAACTGCGCCGGCTTCGTCTACCGCGCCGAGCGACGGTGCGGTTTCGGGTGTTTATAATCCCAACGGCGCGCGTTATACGGTAACTATCGAAAAACCTATACAGTACAATCAGCCGTTTACCATAACGGCGGCGTCGGTGCTTTCCGGTATAAGCGGTTACGACCAGGTAGTAATGGCGCTCAACAGCACGACTGCTATAACGGGCACAACGCGCAAGTTCAAGATAGACGAGTACGACAGTCCTACTTCTACTACAAAACCCGTAGTTTACAATAGGAGCAAAGTTCAGGTGGCGAACACGTTTACGCAATTGTCGTTTAGGTGTTTGATGCCCGATCCGGCATGGCAGGTTTTCTCCGTCAAGCTTTATGTAGTGGAGAAGAATACCGCATATACGGAGAAGAACGTTGCGGCGGACGTAGATCCTATCGATCTCGATATAGTGTTCAAGATGGATAATAACCGTCCCACCGTGCGTACCGATAAAGCTCCGCTTGTCAATCTTAACGTAATGACTTCTACGCCGATAAATCTTTCCGATTATTATACGGATCAAGATATACCGGCGTCCTCTCGCATAACGAGCGCTACACATACTATAAAGAAAGTGGTAGTTCCCACTTACGAATACATACAGCTCGATAAATACGAAAAAGTACTTCCCGCCGTTTACAGCGGCAAATCCGTCTTTAACGTTTTGCCTTTCGGTACGATGAC
>CATKFJ010000351.1 GCA_949747725.1 uncultured bacterium | reverse complement strand
CGACGCGAAAGCGGTAAACTTCGGCATCGTTTACGGCATAAGCAATTACGGGCTTAGCCAAAGCATACACATTGCGCCGCGCAAAGCCGACGAATATATCAAACGTTATTTCGAACGCTTCCCTTCCGTTAAAGCATACCTCGACGGACTTATCGAGAGCGCAAAGACCAACGGCTATGCCGTCACGATGTTAGGGCGGCGCAGGACCATACCCGAGCTTAATTCCGCCAAGTTCATGGAACGCAAATTCGGCGAACGCGTGGCAATGAACACTCCGCTCCAAGGCTCGGCAGCCGACATAATAAAGATCGCAATGATCCGCGTCCACAAACGGCTCGTCGGCATGAAGTCCAAGCTTATAATGCAGGTACACGACGAACTGATCGTGGACGCCGCCGCCGACGAAATAGACGCAGTAGTGGATATTCTGAAAACCGAAATGGAAGGCGCTGTGGACATCTCCGTACCGCTTAACGTGGATGTTGCCGTCGGCAAGAATTGGATGGAGTGCAAATAGTAATGAACGACAACCGAAACGCGCGCGAGCTGAAAGCAATAGCGGACGCATCGCCTAAAGTCGTCGGGATCACCGGCGGTATAGGCAGCGGCAAAACGGTGGCTACCGACGCGCTTAAACAAGCCGGATTCTGCGTGATAGACGCCGACGAAATTTCGCGCGCGCTGTTTGCCCCGGGCTCCGACGGCGAAAAACGCATATTAAAAGTTTTCCCGTCGGCAAAACGACGCGACGGATCGCTGAACAGAAAAAAATTGCGCGACATTATTTCGCAAGACCAAACATCGAAAATAAAGCTTAACAACCTCACTCACCCGTTTATAATCGACGAAATAAAACGCAGGTTAGCCGTCGCTTTACCGCCCGTAGTTTTAAGCGCGCCGCTGCTTTTGGAAAGCGCGCTCGCACGGCTGTGCGATTATACGGTCTGCGTGTACTGTCCTCGCAACGTTAAAATCGCACGGCTTACCGAACGCGACGGCGTGACGCATGCCCAAGCGGAACGAATTATCGACGCGCAAATACCCGATACCGAGCGCTGTACGCTCTCCGATTTTATTATACCGTCCGACGTGCCTATCGAACAATTCCGTGCCGAAACGGTCGAACTGTTTAAGAAAATATTCAAGATAACGGATAATTAGAAAATATAAATGATTACTAACGCAAAGGACGGCATACATACTGTAAACCGTCCTTTTTGTTTTTATTATATTTCGAATATTTTTTTAAGCTTTTGGTTATCGAACTTGGGTTTATGGTCCTCGTCGAGTAAGCCGTTTACTTCTTGCTGTACGTCTGTGAGCTGGGTATAGCAATATCCGCCGAACGGACAGGATTTAACGCCTTGCAACAGATTGTCGAGCCGCGAATAAAACTCGTCTTTTGTCGCCGCGCCGTTGCCGTATCCCCAATTGCCGTTTTTGGATTTGTCTTGCATGGCGACTCCGCCGAACTCGGTAAATATTACCGGCTGACCGCCGTACTTACAGCCGTTTGCCATTAGTTTTCTGCCCTGCGGATACAATGTATCATACAGTTCCGGTCTGTATTTCCGCTCGAATTCCGAGCTGTCATAAGCATAGTCGTGAATACCGATGATGTCTGTGGCGTCCACCTGTTCCCAACCGTCGTTTGTGGATACAAGCCTGCTCGGATCGATAGATTTGGTTATGTAATACATTGCGCGCGCATAGTTCTGCTGATCGGCGTCCACTTGGATCTTGCGAGTACCCCAGCTCTCGTTAAGCGGAACTTTACGAGCGTCGTATGTTATGTTCCGCTTAACGAGAGCTGGGGTACTCGCAAGAT
>CATKFJ010000350.1 GCA_949747725.1 uncultured bacterium | reverse complement strand
CGTTCGCTAACGCTCACTTCGGTCGAAATGACAGGCACTATACAGAATGTCATCCCGAGCGCAGCCGAGGAATCTATAAGATAATGCGGAATTAGAAAAGAGGAATCGAAAGATTTCTCCGCTCCGTTCGCTAACGCTCACTTCGGTCGAAATGACAGGCACTATACAGAATGTCATCCCGAGCGCAGCCGAGGGATCTATAAGATAATACGGAACGCCCACACACGGCACTGAAAACACAAAATTTGCGCTGTGCGGTTTTAAAATGTATTTTACTATAAACAGTGAATACGGTATTACGTGTCAAATAGCGGCGTTTTACGACGTCTGAGCGCATGCCGCAAAAAATAATCTTTTAAAATCGCCGTTTCTGCCGCAAAAACGCTTTATTATTTCGGCGGAATATGCTATACTTATATTGCGACTGATATTTTCCGCCTTCGGGGCGGGGATCTCGGTCGCAAATCGGTTTATTCCGTATAGGAGATAGTTATGGCGAGAAAGACGGATAACGGTAATTACAATGCGAGTTCCATACAGGTACTCGAAGGACTCGAGCCTGTACGCAAACGTCCGGGCATGTACATCGGTTCGACCGACGAACACGGTTTGCATCATCTAATAACGGAGGTAGTGGATAACTCCGTCGACGAGGCGCTTGCCGGATACTGCGACAGGATATTGGTAGAGATCACGCGCGACGGCGCGGTTGCGGTTACGGATAACGGCAGAGGTATACCCGTCGAGATCCATCCAAAAGAAAAGGTGTCGACCGTAGAGGTCGTTCTTACAAAGCTTCACGCCGGCGGTAAGTTCGGCGGCGGCGGATACAAGGTGTCGGGCGGTCTGCACGGCGTGGGTGTATCGTGCGTTAACGCGCTTTCCGAATGGTTGGACGTAGAGGTATACAAGAACGGCAAGATCTACCGTCAGCGCTATAATCGCGGCGTGCCTATGAAACCGCTTGCGGAAGTGGGCAAGACCGATAAAACGGGCACTAAGATAACGTTCTTTCCCGATACCGAAATTTTCGAAACGATAGATTTCGCTTACGACAGCGTGCGCACGCGGCTGCGCGAGGTCGCGTACCTAAATAAAGGGCTCGAGATCGAGCTTGTGGATAACCGCAAGGGCAGAGAGGCGCGCGACGTGTTCCGTTTCGACGGCGGTATCAAGGATTTCGTAGAATACCTTAATCGCAACAAGCAGACAATGTTCACAGAGGTCATTTACGGCGAGAAAGTGTTTAATGACAGCGAGGTCGAGTACGCCATTCAGTATAACGACGGCTATAACGAGCTTATATATTCTTATGCGAACAATATAAACACCGAAGAGGGCGGCACGCACCTTATAGGATTCAGAAACGCGCTTACCAAGGCGCTCAACGACTACGCGCACAAGCAAAACCTTATAAAAGACGACGAAAAACTCGCGGGCGAGGACGTGCGCGAGGGTATAACCGCCGTTATTTCCGTCAAGCTCACCGATCCGCAGTTCGAAGGTCAGACCAAGACCAAGCTCGGCAATTCGAGCATGCGTATGCAGGTGGAAAAAGCGGTGACCGACGCGTTCGGCACATATCTCGAGGAAAACCCCAAGGAAGCCAAGGAGCTTGTTCTTAAGACGATAACGGCGCAACGCGCGCGCGACGCGGCTCGTAATGCGCGCGATCT
>CATKFJ010000349.1 GCA_949747725.1 uncultured bacterium | reverse complement strand
GCGCTTATTGTTATAGCGTGCGTTCTTGTTGTTGCCGGTGTTGCGGTAGCTGTTGTGTTTGTCGTATTAAAGAAAAAGAAAGGAGCGGCAAAAGATGAAAAACAAAATTAAGGTATTGATTGCATGCGCCTTATCTGCGGCAACCGTGGCGGCTTTAGTTGCTTGCGGCGACGGCGGCGACGCTCAGCGTTATACCGTTAAGTTCGATACGCTCGGCGGTTCGCTCGTCGCGTCGTATTCGAGAAAGGTCGGCGAGGTAGTAAACCGCCCCACAACGATCCCGACAAAGGAAATGTTTGTGTTTGACGATTGGTATACCGATACCACGTTTACTCAAAAATTCGAGTTCGGTACAGTGATGCCGGATAATGACTTAGTCGTATATGCCGGTTGGAAAGGCGAGACGAGCGTTATGCTTACCCTTGACGCTAACGGCGGTGAGTTTGACGGTAATGTGAACGCTATTCAAGAGATAGGCGTTGTAGGATCGGCGATACCCGAACTTAAAACCCCCGTTAATTACGGTTATAGTTTCGGCGGATGGTATACCGACGCGGCTTGCACAAATAAATTCACATATAATTTATTTCCGACCGAAAACACTACGCTGTATGCATGTTGGAATACCGACGATAGCTTTGCGTACATTTCTTATTACGGCAACGGTTCGCTTTTGAAAACAGTACCCGTTAAAAAGGGCGATGAGGTATCTCGGTACGAGATCGATGGCGATCTGGTTGTGTCCGATTGGTATTCCGACGAATCGATGGAAACAAAATATACGTTCGGATCTGCGACGGTAAATACTAACCTATATTCGAATTATTACACTCGCGGTCTGGAGTTCGAATCGGGTTCGGTAGTAGGCTATAACGGATCATCCGTCGATATAGTCGTTCCTAATGTGTATGGCGGACAAAAAATAACCGAAATCGGTGCGTATGCATTTAATCGTTCGGTTGAGCTTGCCGGCATAAAAACGGTATCGTTGCCTATTACGATCGAAACGATAGGAGAAGGTGCGTTTTATGAAAGCAGGTATCTTACAGATATAACGCTCGGCAGTAATGTTAAAACTATCGGTAAAAATGCGTTTTATAAAAATCTGCGTTTAAAGAATTTGGGCGATTTGTCTGCCGTTACGTCTATAGGCGAGGCCGCGTTCGCCGGTTGTGAAAACCTGCGCACCGTAGAACTGCCCGAAACTCTGCTGTCGCTTGGCGAATATGCGTTTACCGATTGTAAGCTTCTTGAGGAAATAACGTTGCCGAGCAAGATCGACAGCATACTCAACAGCATGTTTAAGGGTTGTAAGGCTCTTAAAACGGTAAATATCGAAGCTCCCGT
>CATKFJ010000348.1 GCA_949747725.1 uncultured bacterium | reverse complement strand
TTTACGCCGTCCGGCAAAACCGCATTACACACAGAGCATTGTTGCACGCCGACCGCCGCGCCGCCCATCGCTTCTTTGGCAAGTCCGACGCCCGTACCGATACCTACTATGGCGCCTGCGGCATTGTGCTTAGCCGCCTCCTTAAGCGCGTCCATGCGCGCCATCTGAGCGTAAACGTCCATATTTCCGCGCATGATACTTAGCTTTGCATTCTCGTCAACCGCTTTTTCAAGGTCCTGCGGTACGGACAGGTTTTCTATATCGAAAGCGGTAAGCGTTATACCGAGATCGGTACATCTGTCTTTTACGCCCTCTTTGACCGCTTCGCTAAGCTCTTTATAGCGCAATGTCATATCTTTAAGCGACACGCCGAGCGCGGCAAACGCCGTAGATATCTCGCCTACCAGCAACGAACGCAGCATGGCGCAAACGTCGCCGGCATAATATATATCGGTAAGTCCGCATCGCTTTAAAAACGCGACGGGATCGGTTACCTTAAAGCCGTACGAACCGTGTCCGCGCAAACGAACAAGCCCGAGTTCGGTCTGCACGGGGACGGGATTTGATGTGCCCCATTTGACAGGCGCAAACTCCTTCATGTTTACGAAATAAATTTCCGATTTGAACGGAGTTTGAAATCCGTATTTCCAGCTCAACAGTTTGGTTATAATAGGCAGACTGTCCGTTTCGAGCTTGTACATTCCCGGACCGAAAACGTCGGCGGTTATCCCCTTATCGCAAAACACCGCGGTCTGCGTTTCTCTTACAGTTAGCGTCGAGCCCTTTTTTATAACGTTGCCTTTCAAGTCGTATTTTTGCACTATGACGTCGTGATCGAGAAACGGCAATTCTATATTTTTAAGCAAACCCATGATATCTCCTTTAATCTTTGAATTCCATAGTCTTTACGGCGTGTTCGAACACAGACGCCCAATACCATCTGTCCTTTCCGAGACAGTTCCAAGAGCCTATACCTCGCTTTCCGCCTATAGCGAAAAAGAACATCGCATTATAGATCGACTGATCGAGTCCGGCGGTAATGAAATCGAAAAAGAATATATTTCTTTTTAGCGTAATGCGCTGAGCCTCGCCGAACTTGGCAGTCGGCATAGTGTTTTTGAGCGCGCCGAGCATTTGCTGTCCGTAAGCAAAAACTTCGCTTTCTTTCAGCGGTTCGCCGAATCCCAAAGTAAGGTTTACGATACTGTCGGGAGTAGTATATATATACCGAGGCGCGTTTGCGTGGTACTTTTTCTTGCGCATATCCTCGGGCATGACTATGAAATTTTCGGGTATTATCGCAGTTACCTTGTCGTCGGCTACGCTCGCGCGAACGAACTTAACGTCGGGCAGAGTTGCGCCTTCGGGCATATCCGCACGGATATTCTCGTAATTGAGCCCGGGTATTTCAAACTTGAGCGCATTGCCGTTTATAATGAAAGTAGTGGCGCACGCCGTACAAAACGCGGTTTTTCCGCCCGATTCAATCTGCACCGGAGAACCGCACTGCGTGCATATAAGCGCCTCTGCGTCCAAACTGCGCTTTATATAAATACCTTCGCCGTTGCGAACGTCCGCTTTGTATCCGCACGACGCGCATATGCCGCCAATGCCGAGCTTGCCGCCGCATTCGGGACAAACGTTACTATCCAAAGCTTGATCCGTTCTGTTGACATTCACGTCGGAGTCGGATAT
>CATKFJ010000347.1 GCA_949747725.1 uncultured bacterium | reverse complement strand
TCATACTTGCGTCGGCGTTGTGCGTACCGCTCAGCGCGTGTTCCGCCGCATCCGATAAACAGACAAGTAAATATACTATAACTGCGACGTTATCTGCCGATAACACACTTTCGGCTGCGGTGTCCGTTGATTATGTCAACAATACCGATGTTCCGCTTGACGAAGTTTGGTTCCACCTCTATCCCAACGCCTACCGCGACGGCGCGCAGTATTCGCCCATACCGTCGAACAGGGTAAACGAGGCATACCCCGACGGCCGTAGCTACGGTTCGCTCGAAATAAGCAAAGTCGAGGTAAACGGTTCTGCCGTGGATATAACCGTCGCCGGCGAGGACGAAAATATATTATCCGTAGCGCTCGGTCACACGATCGACCCTACAGAAAAAGTCAATGTAAATATAGAATATACGTATAAACTGCCTAAGGTAAAACATCGTCTGGGCTATACCGATAAGTCTGTCAATCTTGCAAACTTCTATCCCATAGCGTGCATGTATCGCGACGGTGCGTTCGTTGCCGACCCGTACTATTCTACGGGCGACCCGTTCTTCAGCGAGTGCGCGTCTTACGACGTTACGCTTACCGTTCCCGATAAATACGAGTGCGCTCATACGGGTACGCTCGAAACCAAAACCGAAAACGGCGAAGACGGAACGGCAACGTACAAAATAAAAGCGGATAACGTGCGCGACTTTGCGGCGGTGTGCGGCGAGTATCAAAAAATGAGCGGCTTGTCGGGCACTACGGTTGTCAACTACTTATACTATGCCGACAACGAGCCTGAGAGCGCGCTAAATACGGCAATAGACGCGGTGCGCGTATTTACCGAAATGTTCGGCGCATATCCCTATGCCGAATACACGGTAGTGCAAACGGGATTTTTGCAAGGCGGCATGGAGTATCCCTGTCTTTCCATGATCTCGGACGCGTGCACGGGCGACGTTAAGTGCGACGTTATAGTCCACGAAACCGCACATCAATGGTGGTACGGAGTTGTAGGCAACGATGAAGTAAAACATTCGTGGTTGGACGAAGGACTTGCGGAGTATTCCACGATGATGTTCTATGAGCAGGCGGAAGGGTATAACTATACGTTCAATGCCAAGCGTGCCGACGCTCTTGCCGCATACATGCTTTATTGCGAAACGTATAAGAACAACGGTTTGGGCGATACGTCTATGACGCGTGCCGTAAACGAGTACGGAAACGAAACCGAATATTCGTACATGGTATACGTAAAAGGCGCGCTCATGCTCGACGATATCAGAAACACCGTTGGGACTTCGGCGTTTATGTCGGGACTGAAGCGGTACTATTCCGATAATAAATTCGGCATCGCCGAGCCTCAGAATCTTGTGGGAGCTATGGAAACATCGTCCAAGCGTCAACTCGACAAGCTATTCGAATCTTGGCTAAACGGTAGCGTAAAACTGTATTCCTCGCATTAAAATCAGAGCGTAAAATGTGCAAAAAAGCGAAGTTATGCACTTATGCACAAAGTTATGCACAATGCCGAGTAGAATATTGTAGAAAAGTGTAGATATGTTTCAGGGAGAACTGTTGCGGAATGGCGTTTATCACTGTCAGAAAGAGAACAATAATCATTATGCTGTCCATCGTACTTGCCGTAGTAACGGCGTTCGCGACGGCGGCTACCGTCATCGCATCCACGCGTGTCGATAACGGCATTACGATAGTGATAGACGCCGGACACGGCGGCGCGGACGGCGGCGTTACAGGCATTAC
>CATKFJ010000346.1 GCA_949747725.1 uncultured bacterium | reverse complement strand
TAAGCTTACTGTTTTTATGCGGACTGACAGTGAGCGTTGTGGTAAACGCATCGTACCCGTTAGCCGATGCGTAACGCGCGGAAAACGAAATTCGATCGTCCATACAAAGTCGGCATCGTTCTCCACCCTCGGCAAGCGACGCATAGTCTGCGGCATACGACGCAAAACTCGAATAGTCGTGAGCAGGCACGATAAGCGGCAACGAATAATGCTCGGCAACCAAGCGAAGCGCATCGAGCCGACGCTCGAACTCTCCGTCTATAATACACGGATTATAATAGAACAGCGTCAAGCGCGCCCCGTCGTTTAACAACGGTTCGATCGCACCCAGACTGCACGGTCCGCAGCACGCATGAACGAGTATTGATTTGTTTGAAATATCACCGTTATAGAGCATATCAATAAACAATAGTGACAGGTCCGATATTTACCTGCTCGACAGTCATATCCGCACCGAACACGCCGCGCCCCACATTACCTATACCGCGCATCAAATCTGTCACCACATCCGCGCAATAATCGAACAAAACAGACGCGGACATAGGCGGACGCATGGCGTTAATAAAACTCGGTCTGTTCCCGTGCGAAATATCAGCGCACAAGGTAAAGTTCGACACTAAAAGAATATCGCCGTGAATGTCGCGCACCGAAAGATTCATTTTACCGTCATCATCGGAAAATATACGCATGGCGACCAGCTTTTGCGCAAACGCAACGACGCTCGCTTCATTATCGAGCTGTTCTATGCCAACATATACAACCAGACCGCGCTCTATAGTCGATACCTGTTCTCCGCTTACCGATAGCGACGCATTTTCCACACGTTGAATAACCGCTTTCATGCCGTCATTTTAGCATATTTCAACGAGAAATACAAGCAAACCGCTTGACAAAAACATGAAAATATATTAAACTTATATTCGAAATAAATACGGGCAATTAACTCAGCTGGGAGAGTGTCATCTTGACGTGGTGAAAGTCACAGGTTCGAGTCCTGTATTGCCCACCAACAACAACCCAGTCTAACCACTAATGATTCGATTGGGTTGTTGATTGTCATTATAAAATCCTCACGACTATATGCGAGGATAAAAATAAATAGCGCTTCATAGTACTTTAACACATACCACTCTTTTTTGGAATATAAATAGCAGAAAGATAAAATTACTTAGACAATAGAATGACGCAGAAGTAATAGCCTATCAATAGCAAAAAAGGTTATCGTTAACAATGAACTTAATTATTTCCTTTGCAACAGTAGACATTCTATGCATAACAAGAACGTGTTAAGTTCATTTTACAACCCCTACCCCTAATTTTTTCTCAATCAGTTCCTTAAACTTTAACTTATTTTTTTAATTAATTTTACTCACCTATATACCATACAACAAGTTTACAGTATACATAATTCCATTTTGCTCTACACCTGAACTTAAAGCTATAATTTATGATTGTTTTGAAATTATATTTTCAAATTTGACATTTTCAATAACTCGTATGAAAAACTAATAAAAATATAAAGACTCCCCACAACAAAGCGTGAAGAGTCTTTTTTATTCAGTTTTGTTAACTAAGGTTTTCTACAAATAAACAATGGGTTTTAGCAATTTCTTGAATATTAGGAATCTCCTTTTTACTATCAATATGCAAGTAGTACTCATAACCAACATATATGACTTTATTGTCTCCTTTTACTTTTCCCCAGCACTTTTCTTGCAAACATTGACGAATAAAACTAATAACTTGTGATATGGTCATACCAGTTATAGATTTTGGTAATCTAATTTTTTTCTTATTAACTAGTTTA
>CATKFJ010000345.1 GCA_949747725.1 uncultured bacterium | reverse complement strand
TCAAAGAGTGTAAGCTCGGCGATCTGCCGCAAAAAGTAAAGGACGCCGGCGAGGACAGCGTTGCCGCCGAGATAGGCGTGGGCGTGCCGACGCTCAACGATATAGTAACCGAGCTTATCAAGCCCGGGCGCGACGTGCGCGACGAGTTGCCGCCGCCCGTTCTGCGCTCCGACCTTATGGACCTTAACGATCTAAAAGAGGGCATGCAGATACAGGGCGTTGTCAGAAACGTTACCGACTTCGGCGCGTTTGTGGATATTTCGGTGCATCAGGACGGCTTGCTCCATATATCGGAAATATCGGACAGTTTTGTCCGTCACCCGTCGGACGTGCTCAAAGTGGGCGACAAGGTAAATGTTTGGGTGCTGTCTGTGGATAACCAAAAGCACAGAATAGCGCTAACCATGCTCGATCCGGCAACGCGCGACAGCCGTAAAGCCGAGTACGAAAAGCAAAAGCAGGAACGCGCGGACAAAAAAGCCGAGTGGAAAAAGATAAAAGCCGAGCGCGAACAAAAGCACGCCGAATGGTTGCAACGTCAAGCCGAACGCGAAAAACGTAAAGCCGAGGGCGGCAACGATCGCTTTAACGGCGAAAAACGTCGGTTCGACCGCGGCGATCGCCGTCCCAATAATAACGGCGAACGCAAAAGCGGATACTACGACAGAGCGGACGATCGCGCACCGTCTACCGGGAATATGTCTATGGAAGAAAAGCTTGCCGCGCTCATGGGCAAGTACGGCAGAAAATAATATAAAGTAAATCGATTAAAAAGGACGTTTTGCGTTGCGCGGCGTCCTTTTTTGTTTTGGGTCATGTATGTCAATAATCGTTAAGAGTAAAAAGCTCCAACGGTTTATCGAGATTTTTTAAAAATGCGTACGTATTGAACGTTGCGGAGCGTTTTTTGCGTTCGTTCAAAAATATAAACAATAAGTCAGACTTATAGGCTATGTGTAAGTTGCGGTCGATAACGTCCGGCGCGGACGAATTGTTTATTATGTACTTGACCGAATCGGCTTGCGCAACTATATTCGTAACGGGTTTTGCCCCGTATTCGGGATCGTACTTCGGCATATCCCTAAAAGGTATTACGATTTCGAGCGTAATATCTTTGTAAGTATTATGTTTTAATCCGATAACAATATTGGCAAAATCTCGGTTAGCCCCGTCGTCCGCACCGCAAATAAAATGCTTAACGTTTTCATTGCGTATCAAATCGTTTAATCGGCTCGACATCTCCGATAAATATTTTTGATGCCGTGAATTATTTTTGTTTGAATAACGCCAAGGGAATTCTTTTTTGTCGATCCCTATCATTCCGCATGTTTTGATTTCGTTCATATTAGTATCATTATACAATAATTATTTAATAATATCAACTACTACGAATGCGCTTAGTATAAATTTTTTAAAAAGAATTATACTCTTGCTAAGCTAAACCGTAGCAGAGGGTAGATAATGACTATTGCAGAGGCACTTGCGTATAGAGTAAATGAATTATTGGAACTGCATAATTTTACGCAATACAGATTATCTGTGCGTAGCGGTGTATCGCAATCTTCAATAGGAGATATCAGGCACATGCGCAACAAGACTGTAAATATCGGTTTGATTTATGGAATAGCGCAAGGATTCGGAATGGAGTTGCCTGAATTTTTCGATAGCCCTTTATTTAGGAATTTGGACGATTGAGTGGAAATAATCAAAAAAATTCGGAATTCGGAATCAAAAGATTTCTCCGCTCCGTTCGCTCAGCTCACTTCGGTCGAAATGACAGGCACTATACAGAATGTCATCCCGAGCG
>CATKFJ010000344.1 GCA_949747725.1 uncultured bacterium | reverse complement strand
GTTTCGAACTTACGCGCCGTTGGAATACCGTGCCCGTGATTACAGACGGTACGGCGGTACTCGGTCTCGGCGACATCGGACCCGAAGCCGGCATGCCCGTTATGGAAGGCAAGTGCGCGCTGTTTAAAGCGTTCGGAAACGTAGACGCGTATCCGCTTTGCATACGCAGTAAGGATACCGACGAAATAATCAATACCATAAAGCTGCTTGCCGGATCTTGGGGCGGAATCAATCTCGAGGATATATCCGCACCGCGCTGTTTCGAGATAGAAAAAAGGCTCAAAGCAGAACTCGATATGCCCGTCTTCCACGACGATCAGCACGGCACTGCCGTCGTTACGCTCGCGGCGCTTATAAACGCGTTAAAGCTAACGGGAAAAAAGAAAGAAAACCTTAAAACCGTTATAAACGGCGCCGGCGCTGCCGGTATCGCCATTGCAAAGTTCCTTATGAACTACGGAGTAGAGGATATTACGCTTTGCAACAGCAAAGGCGTTATTTGCGAAGGCGACGAGCGACTCAATCCGGCGCAGGCGGAGATATCCAAGGTCACTAACCGCGCGCATCTTAAAGGCGGCGTGGGCGACGCGCTTAAAGGCGCCGATCTTTTGGTGGGCGTATCGGGACCGAACTGCATAACCAAAGACATGGTGCGCGGAATGGCGGATAAACCCATTCTGTTTACGTGCGCCAACCCCGTGCCCGAAATAGCGCCTTCGGACGCCAAAGAGGCGGGCGCATACATTGTGGGCACAGGCTCGAGCGAGTATGCTAACCAAATAAACAACGTTTTGGTTTTCCCCGGGCTGTTCCGCGGTGCGCTCGACGTGCGCGCAAACACCGTCAATCACGAGATGATGGTTGCCGCCGCCGAGGGGATAGCAAGCTGTGTGTCCGACGATAAACTGACCGTCGATCATATTTTGCCGTACGCATACGATAAAGCCGCGCATTACAGCGTTGCGAAAGCGGTTGCCGCTGCGGCTATAAAAACAGGAGTATCCAAACTGTACAAAAAGTAGAGCGCTTATCGAATGCATGCGTTTGTGCACGGAGAGTAGTTTGATCTACTCTCTTTTTTTGTAATGAAAAAATAGTTTTATTTTTTGAAACCGCGCCTTTTGGCGCTTTTTTGGCGTTGGTGTATTTATAATGATTTATACTAACGACGCGGCGCAGCCGTGTTGCAATAAGATCGTTATGACGGATGAAGAACAACGCAAGATCGCATACGGATATCTTAACGGTGAAAAAGACAGCTATCGTATAAATAGAGGAAAGCAAAATTCAAAGTGAAATTATCTCGGCGATTTGTGTGATTTAATTTCAAATAAATACTTGAATTTGTATGCCGGCTATGGTATACTTGTTTTATTGAGTTTACGATTCCCGTATGCAAACGACAGCGGACTTAATTGTGTCGTTATAGGAAATCGGCAGAGAGGGTAATGAAATCGATAATGAGAAACGATATAATCGACAATACGGAAATTCGCGCATTGTCGGCGGACGACGATCTGACTGCGGTAGCACGGTTGATATTTTCCTCGGATGATTATATTTATCCGTATTTGTTTGATAACGAATTGCCTACAGCCGAAAAAGTTCTTGTGAACATGATACTCGGTGATACGCTGTATAATTATAAAAATATTCGCGTGGCGGTGTGTTCCGATCAGATAATAGCAATGATGATATCGAAACGCGTCCCCATAGTTTTGGACCATGAGAGTATACTGGATTGTTTTGTGCGTGCGTCCGTACCTGTGGGAACGAGATTCGCAAAAGTATACAACGAATATTTTAAACTTCTCGAGGACGAGCCGCCCGACGTTTATATCGCAAATCTCGCGGTGGATAAAATGTTCCGAGGTCGCGGCGTCGGCGGCGCTTTGTTGCAGTCGATATTCGACGACGAATCGACATTCCATCTTGAAGTAGTTAAAGCTAATCACAATGCTGTCGGATTGTATAAAAAACTCGGATTCGTTATAGATTGCGAATATCCGGGGTTTACGGATGTGCCTTGTTACAGAATGACAAAACATTGCAAAGGAGAAAAGAACAGTGGACGTATTCATAAGCTATGAACATCAGTCTAAATCGATAGCGGATAATATTTGCGCTTATCTCGAATCGAAAGGCGTGCGGTGTTGGTACGCGCCGCGCGACGTTGTCGGTCCGTATGCAGACGCTATAGTAAATGCGATAGAAGAGTGTAAGGTTTTCGTATTGATATTAAATCACAGTTCTTCGGAGTCTGTGCATGTATTGAACGAAGTGGAAATGGCTTACAATCGTATAATACAGGGGAATTTGACATTGGTGCCGTTTAAAGTAGATGACGGAACGCTGTCTAAATCTATGGAGTATTACGTTAAACGCCTGCATTGGATTGACGCCGTCAGCGCTACGCTTGAGCAGGCAATAGAACAGCTTTATAAACAGCTTGTGCCGCTTCTTGGTTTAAATCCGGAAACGGACGTCTTTGCCGCGGAAAAAAGACAGGCAGATTCCAATCTAAACCGCAAAACGGTTAAATATTATTCCGAAGACGATCTGATAGAGATAAAACGGTTGCGTACCGAAGAAGAACTTATGTACTTCTATGAAAAGGAATACTATGATAGGATTTTTCGCGGCAAGGAACATTTGAACGCGCTTGATTTTTACGTATTGAGTCCGCGTGCGACTGTGCGAAGGTTATGCCGCCCCGAAGTTGAAAAGATAGCGTGTTTGTCTTATAACGACGGGCTTGTCGCCGAAGGAAACGATATTTA
The DNA here is from genome assembly GCA_949747725.1 of uncultured bacterium. Classification (GTDB taxonomy): domain Bacteria; phylum Bacillota; class Clostridia; order Christensenellales; family Pumilibacteraceae; genus Anaerocaecibacter. Next base: position 2,684 of record CATKFJ010000344.1, on the reverse strand, counting down.
CGGTGCGGACAATAATATAAAGTTCTTTAAATGCGACGTCGAAATACAAGATGTGGAAGAAGTAATCGAAAACGTAATGAAGGATATGAAAATTGACGGGTTCGATTTTGTTAATATGACGATGGCAATAATGGATCTGAAAAATCCGTTTAAAACACTTAAGCGCATCAAGAAGTTCTTAAAACCAAATGCGGTAATATATGTGCGCGACGTTGATGACGGGCTTGTGTTTGCGTACCCTGACGAAAAGGGACTGTTTGCGCAGTTTAAAAATTTTTACAAGCTTGATGCGCTTAGCGGATCGCGACATTCCGGAAGACAGATTTATAATGTTGCCAAAAAAATAGGAGCGCGCGAAGTGCGTTTGCTGAAAGGCGGCGTGGATTCTTCCGATATGGATTATAATCGGAAAAGAATGCTGTTTGATTCGTGGTTTTCGTTTATTCCCAATGATTTTAAAAGGCTTGTTCGCGAAAATCCCGATAACGAGTCGTATAAAGAGATAGTCGCTTGGGTGGATGAGTATTACGACGATCTCGAAGAGTCGTTCTTTAACGACGATTTTATGTTTAACAGCGGTTATATTTTTTATGAGATAAAATTTTAAGCGGTTCGGAGAGATATATGTATTTGGCATTGGCGGTAATATTTTTGATCGTTTCCGTACTGATGGCGGCTATAATCGCTATCACTACTTTTAGGTCGATAAAGAACAACGGCAACTTTATTACGAAAAAGAATCTGCTTTATCTTGCGCCGACTTTTTTGATTATTTATTTTTTGCATTTGACGGCGGCGATTTTTAACGGCGACGACATAGATTTCTTTTATTGTTTTTCGCTCATTTATACTACGCTCGAGGTATTGAAGTTTAAAGCTGTAAAAGCCTTGTTGTTGCCTATTTGCAAGGCGTACCCGTTGTATTACGTGGATTTTGTATTGGCTTTTATAATAGGCGGAATTACCGTGATATTGAGCGTCGCGAGCTTTTTCGGCAGGCGCATAGGGAATTATGTCATAGTTAAAAAACTGCTCGGCAGTAAATGCGATATCGTTATCGGCGCGTCCGAAGACGCTCTTAAATATTTAAAGAACGTTAAAAATTGTCTGTTGTTAGGCGTGGATATTTCGGGACAGAAATATGTCGACCTGATGAAGCGCGGCGTGCCTGTGCTGCGTGTCCCGCTCGATGTAAAGCAGCTTTCGCGCAAGCTCGTTAAGGGCGGATACAACATTATCGTTTTTCGCGACGGGAACTATTCGTATACTAAGATAATCGATACTTTTATTAAAGCTACAAACAACGGCGAGACCGGAATATATCTCGAAGCAAACCAACAGGAAATGAAAATATTAAAGCAGAAGTTCATTTCCAAAGCGGACAATCAAAAATTGTATATAGCAGGTTTCAGTAAGTACGAATTGATGGCAAGGCGGTTTGTAGTAGATCATCCTATTACGAAATATATTCCTCGGTCGTTTTACAACGATAATTATTCGCTTAAGGGCGATAAGGATATAAACGTTGTTTTTATCGGGTTCGGGAAAGTTAATTATCAGCTTTTCAGGATGTGCGCAATGCAGTTTCAGTTCGCCGGAATGAAGGGGAACAGGCTTACGTCCAAACCCGTAAACTACTATATTTACGATAATAGGGACGAATCGCTGCATAACGAATTCTTTTCGAGGATACTGTATGAATTCGAAGATGAATTTGCCGATTGCGATTTTCCGCGACCCGAAAAAATATGCGAACTTAAAGACATTCGCCGAATAGATATAAATTCCGTTGACGCCAAAAAGAAATTCAAAGAACTCGTCGGCGAAAACAGTTTCACTTATTTTGTCGTGTCGCTTGAGAGCGATTTGGAAGACGCGTCCTACGCTCAAACCGTTAAGCGGCTTTTATGCGATAACGTCAATTACCGTATTTTCGTGCGCGCGAAGAACAATAACGGCGAAAAGCTCAACGACAACGGCGACCGCATTGTTTATTTCGGAGAGGAGAAAAGTCTTTATACGCACGAAAGTATTGTAAACGACGATCTGACCGAGCTGGCGCAACGCATAAATCTTTTGTACAGTAATATTTCCGATCCGCCCGATTGGTTGAGAAATTTGAAAAGCAAAAAGTTATCCGCGGAAGAGCAGCGAAAAATATTGGACGAACGTTTGTCCGATCCCGACAACATGAAGTATATGCTTAAAAAATGGTCGAGTCTTCCGAATATAGAGCAGGAATCGAATTTGTACCACGCTATGAATCTTCCGTTCAAACTCAATCTTCTCGGTTTTGACATGGTGAAGAAGGAGAGCGATAACGATCTCGGTATTACCGAAAACGAATTCAACGATCATTACAAAAACAGCGGCAGTCCGAATTATGACGATTATGCGTTCTTTTTCGGAACGGAATCGAGCAATGTTTTGGCTTTTATAGAACACTCGCGCTGGAATGCGCTTTATATTCTGTACGATTATAAGCAGATGAAAAAAGCGGATATAAAAGTCGAAGATAAACAAGCCGACGGGAACTCTGCCAAAATAATGCCGCATAAGAATATTGCGCTTAAGCAGCATGCATGTATTACCACATATTACGGTCTGCACGATCTTATAGCTTTCAAGTATAAAACTTTGTATGACCGAAATTTGAACGAAAAAAATTATAAGGATGATCCGCG
>CATKFJ010000343.1 GCA_949747725.1 uncultured bacterium | reverse complement strand
TACCGCGAAGTTCGACGAAACTATCGAAGCGCATATCAAGCTCGGCGTCGACCCCCGTCAAGCCGATCAGCAGGTTCGCGGCACGGTAGTATTGCCGCACGGCACGGGTAAAAGCGTTCGCGTACTTGTTATTGCCAAGGGCGACAAAGCGGATATCGCTCAGAAGGCCGGCGCGGATATAGTAGGCGCGGCAGAAATAATCGCCAAGATCCAGAACGAGAACTACCTCGATTTCGACGTAGTTATCACTTCGCCCGATATGATGGGTCAGCTCGGACGCGTTGCGCGTATCCTCGGACCGCGCGGCTTGATGCCCAGCCCCAAGTCGGGTACGATCACTCAGGATATAGCCAAGGCTATTGCCGATACCAAAGCCGGTAAAGTAGAGTACCGCGTAGACAAGACGTCTATCGTACACTGCATAATCGGTAAAAAGAGTTTCGGCGCGCAGAAGCTCCAAGAGAACTTCGAAACGCTTATGGACGCCGTTATCAAGGCGAAACCTGCCGCGGCAAAGGGTACGTATCTTAAGAGCGTATTCATTACTCCGGCAATGGGCCCCGGAATAAAGATCAACGTAAGAGCGTAACCGCACAACAGTACAACAACTCAACAATAAAATACAGGTCTAAATACGACCTGCCTAAGACGCAAGCGGAAACTTAAACGGCAACGGGAATACCGATGCCGACTTGCCGAGGCGAAGTAATAACCACCCGATCATCGATAGGATAGGAGTATTGCGACGCTTTGGTAAGTAAAGCGTCGCTTTGGTTTTTGGGAATAACGAATCTTCAAGGAGGTTATAAACATGTCGGAACATAATATAGATCAACGCAAGGCATATGTCGCGAACGTTGTGGAAAAGATGAACAATGCGGCGTCGGTCGTGCTTGTCGATTACCGCGGCATTAACGTAGAGCAGGACACGGCAATGCGTAAGGCGTTGCGCGAAGCCGGCGTCGAGTATCGCGTTATTAAAAACAGCGCGCTTTCCCGTGCGTTCGAGCAGACGGGCAACAACGGTTATGACGAGTATTTCTTCGGTCCTACCGCTGCGGCATTCGGACCTAAAGACGATCCTATCGCGCCCTGCCGTATTCTTACCGAGTATTCGGGCAAAACGCCCATGAAAGTGAAGTGCGGCGTTGTGGAAGGCAAAAAGTTCGATGAGAACGGCGTTAAATCGCTTGCCGCCATACCCGAAAAACCTGTGCTGTTGGCACAGCTCTTGGGACTTCTTACAAGCCCGATGCGGTCGTTGGCTATTGCAGTCAGCGAAGTCGCCAAACAAAAGGCGTAAAACCGTTTGTTTTATACTGTATTCGACTAATCGCTTTACGCGCGGTCGCATTACAAAAGATAACCGTAAATCTAAAACTTACCGAAGATCTCGGTCGTACGGCGACGTTACCGCCAAATAATAATCGGGCTATACAGTCCCACAATAAAAAGGAGATAAAATCATGGCAGATTTGGACAAGATGATCGAAGAGATCGAAAAAATGACAGTTCTCGAGCTTAACGACCTCGTTAAGAAGATCGAAGAGAAGTTCGGCGTATCGGCAGCCGCTATGGCTGTTGCAGCTCCCGCGGCAGGCGGTGCGGCAGCTCCGGCAGCGGAAGAGCAGACTGAGTTCACCGTTGTTCTTAAGGAAGTCGGACCCAACAAGATCCCCGTTATCAAGATCGTTCGCGAGATCACTTCGCTCGGTCTTTCGGAAGCGAAAGCGCTCGTCGACAACGCTCCGTCCAACGTCAAGGAAAACGTTTCAAAAGCGGAAGCGGAAGAGATCGCCAACAAGTTCAAGGAAGCC
>CATKFJ010000342.1 GCA_949747725.1 uncultured bacterium | reverse complement strand
ATATTTTTTACTCCATTTACATTAATAAACGTCTTTGTTCTATTTATGCTTTCTGGCTCTGCTTCAAAACAATATATCTTAGAATAATTTCCATTCACATAATCAATATATCTCTTAACCGTTTCCCCATCAAATACCCCCCCGTCAATATATACATTTATATCTTTTCCTATGATTTCTTCGTCGAAATACAAATCTTTTTGTCTATTGCAATATGGCTTAAGATACTTAGACATTCTGGTAAGATGATAATTCAACAAGTTTTCTAAAACCGACTTTGACTCTTCATCATATAAGAGAGTGTAGAGTTGATTAAAACTATTTATATTTTTGCAAATATAATTTACTTCATTTGAAATATACTTTTTTTCAAATATCTCCCAAATCAAAGCACTGTTAACTTTATATGTATTTTCTAATAAATCTTTGCTGTACTGACCAATTTGTGCATATATCTCTTCTTCATATACAGAGGTTATGCATATAATCGGATCTTGATACTTTTCTATAGCCTCTACGAAAGAATATACCATTATTCCATTTCTCAATGTATTTTGCTTTGATTTATAATTGTCTATATAACATTTTATATTGATTCCATATTGCTTTAATATTTCAAAAAAATAATCTCCCGTCTGCCCGGCTCCAAACAACACGATATTTTTTGCAAATCTTAACTTATCAATTAATTCATTTTCAATAATTATATCTGTTTTATTTTCCAAGTCCAAATGCATATTTAATCCCCTTTATAAATAGACGGCGTGAAAAATTCCACGCTTACTGACTTTTTCAAATCCTTAAAGAAATTAATATAAAAATTATTTCGGATCTGTGCCTGCTCCGGAGAAAATGTAATTCTCATATTTCTATCAAAATAATTACGATTTACATCAGCAGAAAACCCATCGTATCCGGCAAGTATTATGCTCTTTATCCCCAACGCTTTAAGTAAATTCAGCACCATTACGCCTGATGCGTCTTTTATCTCTTTGTCCTGACATATCCACTTTTTGTAATCGATAATATATACATTACTTTCACTTTGGACACAGGTAACATTAGACGGAGTAATTATGTTGACTTTCTTTCTCAATGCATTCTCATAATATTTTTTCCTAGTAATGAAAACAAAATTTGTATCAAATTTAAAATTGTTTAATGCAATTGATATAATCCCTTTTTCTTTTATAAGATTTCTAATTTCAAACTGATAATCGGCAATTGTTCTGCCAGGAGCTATAATTAATATCTTCTTATCCTTTAACTGCTTTTGAAGATCCTTTATTGCTTCGGAGTCATCTATTTTTTGCTGTTCATTATACGTTACATATAACTCTTCTGCATAATTTTTATCAAAAGATATCTTCTTTTT